>JAHHKH010000291.1 GCA_018679695.1 Maribacter sp. | reverse complement strand
CACCAAAAAAGATGGATTGCCGGTATTGGCAAATGCAACGGTTGCAATTTTGGGAGTAAAAGAATCTCGAAATGCCTTCGAGAAGAAACCTGAGAAATTGGATGTATCAGCGATTCGAATTCAATTGTACAAGTTGCTTCTTGGAAATTGGAATTCAACTATCGTTGATATGGGTGATATTGAGGAAGGTGAGACTGTAGATGATACTTACTTTGTGGTCAAGGAAATTATAGCAGGTCTTCTAGAGGAAAATATTATACCAATTATTATAGGTGCAACCCAGGATCTTACGTATCCTGCTTATCGGGCTTTCGATGGCATAAAGGATATGATCAATTTGGTGGCGATAGATAGCCGCTTTGATTTTGGAATGGAGGATGAGTTGATTTCCTCACACTCCTATATGAGTAAGATAATTACCGACAAACCCAATAATCTTTTCAATTTTTCCAATTTGGGATATCAAAGTTACTTCAATGCACAGGAAGAGAAAGACCTTATGGAGCGTCTGTTCTTTGATGCTTACAGATTGGGCGACTTGATACAGGATATCTCATTGGCTGAACCGGTATTGCGAAATGCACATATGGTCAGCTTGGATGCCCGATCGATTAAAGCCAGTGATATCGGCGTTTCCCCTAATTATTCCCCTAACGGATTTAATGGCCGTGAAATTTGTGCCATAGCAAGGTATGCTGGTCTTAGTGATAAGGTTGGTGTTTTTGGACTTTATGAAGTGGAGAACATTGATCAGTCATCCCAACTTTCAGCACAGATAATCTGGTATTTTATTGAAGGGGTTAATTTCAGGATCAAAGAGTCTCCTTATTCAAAATCTGATGATTTTACAAGGTACACTGTGCCAACTGAATCCGAGCAGTTGGTCTATTATAAGAGTCATCTTACCGAAAGGTGGTGGGTTGAGGTACCTTCAATTTTAACCTCACATACTAAAGCCGGTACTGCGGCGTTATTACCATGCACCGAACAGGACTATTTAGATGCATGTAATCAGAATATTCCCGAAAGGTGGTTCAAGGCCTACAGAAAAGGCTTTAACTAATTAAAAAAAATTAAGCGATAATCGATAGGGATACAATAATTTACTCAAAACGTAGTTTTAGAGAGTAGAATAATAATTGTGTTTGCATTATAACCTTAATCGAAATTTAACCTAAAGTATGAAGAAGCTATTGTTATCATCTATAGCATTTGTTTTTTTACTCACCAGTTGTGGGTCCAAAACAAAAGGAGAACTAGTGGGCGTCCAAGGAAAGAAATGGTACCCTGAAAAACCTTATGGAATGGAGTTGATCCCACGCGGATCTTTCATCATGGGTAAGAGTGAGGAAGACCAAGCCAAAGTTCTCAATGCGCCAACCAAGACAGTTACCGTACGTTCCTTTTATATGGATGACACTGAAATCACGAACAGTGAATATCGCCAGTTTGTAGAATGGGTCAAAGATTCAATAACAAGAACAAGATTGGCCATCCTTGCCGATGAGCTTGGATTGGGACCGGAAGATGGGGGTATTGGTGAATTTGCATTTAAGGATGCGGATACTACCAGAGCCTCAGTCTATGACAAGTATATGTTGGACAATTATGCTGGAATGGGCGAAACCGGATATGAAGGTAGAGCATTGAACAAAGACCAGGATTTAATATGGGATACCTCAGATTATCCAGATGAGTATTACACAGAGGTTATGGACTCATTATACATTCCTGAAGAGGAATCATACAATGGTCAAAGAACCGTTGATGTTACTACTTTAAAGTATAAATATAGTTGGATGGATATCGAAGCTGCTGCCCGATCAAGAACAGGAAGCAGAAAAGATTTTATCAGACAAGAGGAATTGGAAGTCTATCCTGATACAACGGTTTGGATCAGGGATTTTGAATATTCGTATAACGAACCCATGCATAATGACTATTTCTGGCATGATGCTTATAGCGATTATCCAGTTGTTGGGATTTCATGGAAACAAGCTCAGGCTTTTTGTAATTGGAGGACCAAATACAAGAACGATGATCAAAAAAGCAGAGGCAAGCAATTTGTGAATAAATTCAGATTGCCTACAGAAGCTGAATGGGAATATGCAGCAAGAGGTGGTATCGAAGGAGGTACATATCCTTGGGGAGGTCCTTATGTGATAAGTGATACAGGTTGCTTTATGGCAAACTTTAAACCTCAGCGTGGTGACTATGCAGCCGATCAAGCTTTGTATACCGTAGAGGCCAAGTCGTACGAGCCCAATGATTTCAACTTGTATAATATGGCCGGTAATGTTTCTGAATGGACAAACTCCAGTTATGATCCAAGTTCTTACGAATATGTATCAACGATGAACCCTAACGGTGGTGATGGCAGTAATGCAAGAAAGGTGATACGAGGTGGTTCATGGAAAGATGTTGCTTATTTCTTGCAAGTAAGTACCAGGGATTATGAATATGCTGATTCTGCGCGTAGTTATGTAGGTTTTAGAACCGTTCAAGATTACATGGGAGAAGAAGATTCAACTCAATAATAGAATTAAATCATTAATACATCTCGATAACTATCGGGGACAATCAAATTTTAACCAAATACTTATAATAAACATAAACTAAAATTAAATTTAAAATTATGGCACAGTCAAAATCAACAAAAAAATTATTCAACATGGCCTACGGGCTTGGAGCATCAGTGGTAATTATTGGTGCATTATTCAAGATTCTTCACTGGGAATTTGGCCCACTTACAGGGGGTCTATTATTAGCAGTAGGACTTATTACCGAAGCACTTATTTTTGCTATTAGTGCATTTGAACCCGTTGAAGATGAGTTCGATTGGTCTTTAGTATATCCTGAATTAGCCGGTGGTATGTCTAACGGTAAAGATAATGAACTGGAAGAATTGAAGGAAGCTGAAACTTCGTTGTCCAAGAAATTGGATAACCTTTTGGAAGAGGCCGGTATCGATGCCAGTCTTATGGAGAGTTTAGGTTCTAGTATTAAGAATTTCGAAGGTGCGGCCAAGGGTATCGCCCCGGCAGTTGATGCTATGGAGTCTACCAAGAAATATTCTGATGAAATGGTACATGCAGCTGCTCAAATGGAATCTTTGAACAGTTTGTATAAAGTACAATTGGAAAGTGCAAGCAAGCAAGCTTCAGTAAACGAAGAAGTAGTTCAGAATGCAAGTGCACTTAAAGATCAAATGGAATCTTTAGCTACCAACTTATCCTCATTAAACGGAGTATATGGTGGTATGTTAACTGCAATGAATAGAAACTAATTAGAGCATTAGTCCAAACCCAAATCAATTAATCAATAATATCTAATTAGAAAAAATGGCAGCAGGAAAACTAACGCCCAGGCAGAAGATGATCAACTTAATGTATTTGATCTTCATCGCTATGTTGGCACTAAATATGAGCAAGGAAGTTTTAGCGGCATTCGGCATCATGAATGAAAAGCTCGAAATTTCCAATGCTAAGACAACCGCAAGTAATGATTCATTCTTGGGAAGTCTTGAAACCAAGGCATCTGAAGATGCGGCAAAATATGAAAAGCTGTATCAGAATGCCCAGAAGATAAAGGCATTGTCACAGGAATATTATGACTATCTAGAGACCATTAAGAAAGGTATGATAGAAGGTCTTGAAGATCCAAAGGATTATGCCCGTATGGACAATTCGGATTTCTTAGATCAGAAATTATTTCAAGGTGATAACCTTTCTAAAGATGGAAAGGAGTTCATGAAACGAATTACAGACTATCGTACGCAAGTCGCAGCAATTGCTCCGGCGAGTTTAAAAGATGCCGTCAATTCACGTTTCCAAACAGGAGACGAGGATGGGAAGGTTGAAAAAAGAGATGGAACAAGGCAAGACTGGATCAACTATCATTACGAAGGCTATCCATTAATAGCTTCCTTGGCAAAATTAACAGCCCTACAAGCCGATGTTAAGGCAACAGAGGAAGATGCCTTGAAGTCGATGTTGGAAGGTGAGTTGACCAGCCAAGTTTCATTGAAGAATTTTGCGACATCACTTAACGCAAGTAAGTCAGCATTCTATTCAGGAGAAAAGTACGATGGTAAAATTATCATTAGTAAGACCGATAATTCATCGACCCCGGTCAGGGCAGAATTAACCCTTGATGGAAGAAAGCTTTCTGAAGGAAAAGATTACGCTTTGGAAGCTGGTGGAATCAAGATGCTTATCAGTGCTGGTTCTGCTGGTGATCACGAAATTGCAGGAACTATGTTCTTTATGCAAGATGGTGAGGAAATTCCGGTTGAGGTCAAGAATAGTTTTGCGACGATAAGTAAACCAAATGCAGCTTTGATCGCTGCGGATAAGATGAATGTTGTTTATCGTGGCGTTGCGAACCCAATGTCAATATCCATTCCCGGTATTCCTGACAATAAAGTTACTGCATCTGCTCCTGGTCTTACCAAGAGAAGTGCAAGTAAGTATGTCATGAATCCTGGTAAAGGTAGAACCGTAAGAATAGTTGCTTCAGGTATTTTACCTGACGGACAACGAATCTCAACCCCTGCTGAATTTAGAATAAAGGATATTCCAAGACCTGCAGGCTCCATTAGAGGGGAAACAGGAAGCGCTAAAATGCCAAGAAAGAACTTAGAGATTGCTACTGTTGGTGCCTTATTGGAAGACTTTGATTTTGATTTGAATCTAAAAGTAAGCGGATTTAAATTCAAAGTTCCCGGTCAACCTACAGTTAGCGTTAACGGCAACAAACTTGACTCTAGGGCTAAATCGGCCTTGAAAAGGGCTAAGCGTGGTGATGCTGTTCAGATATTTGATGTGAACGCATACATTACAAATAACAAAAGTTATAAACTTAAAAAGGTGTCTCCTGTTGTTGTGGAGATTACGAACTAATAACAATTGAATGCCAGGTTACATTGGTGTAACCTGGCAATTTTTAAAATTGATCTAAACATGAATTGGAAGAATGTTTTATTAATCGGAGCAGTTAGTCTTTTGCCCGCATCTATTATGGCCCAAGCAAATATATTGAATGCTAAGAAGCCTCAGGAAATCGGTGTTAGGACAGAAGCACAAAAAGCCTTGGACAATGATGCTCCTTTAGAGTACGGTTATGTGGATGACAGGGATATCCTATGGTCGAAAACCGTTTGGGAGACCATTGACTTGGATGAACGGGTTAACTTTCCACTATACTATCCTATAGATACCGTTGATATTGGTGCCGATAGGCGTTCATTGTACGATGTTCTCTTGAAGAACATTAAAAATGGTAAGCTTGAGGATGTTTATGTAGATTCTTATTTCACTGAAAAAAGAGTGTTCAGTGATTTGGCAGCTACTTTATCGAAAGTTGATACCACAGATATGGGATACGAACAGATCAATGCCGGTGAGGCACTCTCTGCAGAATATATTAATGAGAGGGATTTGACCGCTGCTGATATCGAAGAGTATCGCATAAAGGGAATCTGGTATTTCGATAAGCGCCAAGGGGAATTAAAGTACCGTTTATTGGGTATTGCCCCAGTTGCTCCAGATGTCAACTTTATTGACGATGAATCCATGGACCCTGCAGATGCGAAGGTTGAGCTTTTCTGGGTGTGGTACCCAGGTGCCAGGCAGATATTGCACGATGCCAAAGTATTTAACCAACGCAACTCGGCTCAGCCCATATCTTTTGATATGTTGTTGAACGCCAGAAGGTTCAATGGCGTTATCTATCGCGAAGATAATGTTCACGGTGACCGTAAAGTCAACGATTATATTGCCGATAATGCCTTGTTCCAATTATTGGAGGCCCACCGGATCAAAGAGGTCATAAGGGATAGGGAACAAGACATGTGGGCATACTAAGTAGAACTATTTCCAATTCAATATAAAATGAAAACCCTGACGATATCGTCAGGGTTTTTTTATGTAGAGCGTTTCCTTTGGCAACTACTAAGGTTCACGAATTCTTTTTATTGATTAGCAGAACAACTGAAATCTTATCCATATGACTTCCCTACTTGGTGAATTATTTACCTTTGTAGCATGTTAGATTATTTGGTTGTTGGACTAGGTTTGGCCGGAATTTCCTTTTGTGAGCAGTTAGAGGAAAATAATAAGGGTTTTAAGGTCATCAATGATGGTTCCCAAACATCTTCGCTTGTGGCTGGCGGATTATACAATCCAGTGATTCTGAAGAGATTCACACTTGCCTGGAATGCTGATGTGCAGTTGCGAGCGGCATTGCCCTTTTACAGAAAGTTGGAAACGAAACTGGGCGTAAAGCTGGATTATAAAATGCCTGTTTATCGAAAATTCGCATCAATAGAAGAACAAAATCTATGGTTCGAGGCAGGGGATAAACCAAGACTTAGCCCATTTCTTTCCGGTAAAACAGTACAAAATACGAATCCGAATATTGAGGCGCCTTTTGATTTGGGCCAAGTACTTCAAACCGGACGAATAGATACCAATTGCTTGATCAAGGCATATGAAACCTCACTTCGGGAACAAGGTAGACTTTTAGGTGAAACCTTCGACTTCGATGATTTCAATATATACAAAGAGCACGTGGAGTATAAATCGATCAATGCCAGGAGAATTGTTTTTGCCACCGGTTTTGGAATAAAATCCAATCCCTATTTCAATTACCTTCCATTAAATGGGAACAAGGGTGAACTATTGACGATAAAAGCTCCTGAATTAAAAGAGGGTAATATCATAAAATCAGGGGTGTTTATTATTCCCTTAGGAGATGATTTGTATCGGGTAGGGGCTACTTATGAACGTACGAACAAGTCAAATAACCCCACTGAAGGGGCAAAAAAAGAATTGTTGGATAAATTAAATACCTTTTTAAAATGTGATTATGAAATTGTTGATCATGTTGCAGGTATAAGGCCAACGGTTGCAGATAGGAGACCTTTGGTTGGCAAACATCCTTTATATCATAATATTATTGTTCTAAACGGATTTGGATCCCGTGGTGTATTAATCGCGCCTACAGTTTCTAAACAACTTTATGACCATATCGAAAAGGGGGAATTACTTTCGCCTGATATTGATGTCAAGAGGTTTTCTAAACGATTCAATACTAGGTTGTCTTAACAGCTTTTGAATCAAAATGCACGAAAAAATTGATCCAAATATTTCTTGATAACCTTATGATCACGGGCATAAAAACGATCATGGTTGCCACAATTGCGATAAAGGTATTGATCAATGACGCTCCAATAAAAAGGTACGCAATAACAAATGCCGCAACAGCAAATGCTATACCTACCGCATAGCTCACATACATTGCACCATAAAAAAAAGAGGGTTCTATCTTATACTTGGTATTACATTGGGAACACCGTTCATGCATCTTGAACAAATTTCCCAGGCGATATGGGTTTTTATCCATATACATACTTTCACTATGGCATTTGGGACAACTTCCTGTTAAAATGCTGTAGAGTTTGTTTCCTTTTTTTAACATTTGCAAAAGTTTTAGCGAAAATACAGTATTGTCTGATTTTCTAATATAACCTTGGTCACAAAAAATGCTTAACATTCATAATCTATCAGTCTCTTTTGGAGGCGAATATTTATTCGAGGAAATATCCTTTAGACTAAATGCAGGTGATCGTGTGGGTCTGATCGGTAAGAATGGTGCCGGTAAGTCTACGTTACTAAGGCTATTATCGAAAGATATGGCAATAGATTCGGGAACCATCGCTACTGAAAAGAACATAAAAATTGGTTTTCTAAGGCAGGACATAGATTTTGAACAAGGGCGAACAGTTTTGGAAGAAGCATATCATGCCTTTGAGGAAATTAAGGCTTTGGAGCTTAAGTTGGAGAACATTAACGAGCAACTTGCCGAACGTACCGATTATGAAAGTGAGGGCTACCATCAATTAATGGTCGACCTCAATGACTTTACACATCATTACGAAATGATAGGCGGCTATAACTATCAAGGGGACACCGAAAAGATTCTTCAGGGTTTAGGGTTCAAGCGCAAGGATTTTGAGAAGAAGACCGAAACATTTTCTGGAGGATGGCGCATGAGAATAGAACTTGCCAAACTATTACTTCAGAGCAATGATGTTCTACTCTTGGATGAGCCTACAAACCACTTGGATATTGAATCGATCATTTGGCTGGAACAATTTCTGAACAACTTCGCTGGGGCTGTGGTCATTGTTTCCCACGATAAGATGTTCTTGGATAATGTGACCAATAGGACCATCGAAATTTCCTTGGGCAGAATTTATGATTACAACAAACCATACTCACAATTTTTAAAGTTAAGGGGTGAAATAAAAACACAGCAACTCAATGCCCAAAAAAATCAGGAAAAAGAGATTCAGCAGGCTGAACGTTTGATCGAAAAGTTCAGGGCTAAATCAACCAAGGCGTCAATGGCGCAATCCCTTATCAAAAAATTGGATAGGATGGAGCGCATAGAAGTGGACCAGGATGACAATGCAGTGATGAATCTACGTTTTCCAATTTCAATTAAGCCCGGTAAGGTGATTGCAGAAATAGATGACCTTTCCAAAAGCTATGATGAAAATTTGGTGCTCCAGAATATAGACCTGCTACTAGAACGCGATAGCAAAACGGCCTTTGTTGGACAAAATGGGCAAGGTAAATCTACCCTGGCCAAGATAATTGTTGGCGAATTGGAGTTTGAGGGCCAATGTAAACTGGGCCATAATGTGCAGATCGGATATTTTGCCCAGAACCAGGCCGAATATCTGGACGGCAGAAAAACAGTTTTGGATACTATGATTGATGCCGCCAATGAAACAAATAGAAGTAAGGTACGCGATATTCTAGGAAGCTTTCTTTTTAGAGGGGAAGAAGTAGATAAATATGTAAAAGTACTTTCCGGGGGGGAACGTAATCGACTTGCATTGGCTAAAATGTTACTGCAACCATTTAACGTTTTGGTTATGGATGAGCCTACCAACCACCTTGATATAAAGTCCAAGAACGTGCTGAAACAAGCATTGCAGAGCTTCGAGGGCACTTTGATTCTTGTTTCCCATGATAGGGATTTTCTTCAAGGGCTTACCAATAAGGTGTATGAATTTAAGGATCGGAAAATAAAGGAATATTTAGGGGATATAGAATTCTATTTGGAACAACGAAAGGCAGCTGACTTTAGGACCATTGAGAAGGAAAAGAAAAACCCGGAAAATAAAGTGAAAACAGAAAAGCAATTGAACGCTTTTCAAGATCAAAAGAAATTAAAGTCCCTGAAGAATAAATTGAGTGCGGTAGAAAGTAAGATTTCGACCCTTGAAAAAGAAATTAACGAAATTGACCATAACTTATTAATGGATTATGATGCAACCATTGCCAAACCCAACTTTTTCGACGCTTACCAAGGTAAAAAGAAAGGTTTGGAAGAGCTTATGGCAAAATGGGAAGAGCTTACTCTTGATCTGGAGAAATATGAATAATGATTCGTTGATTCCTACATTTTATTCGTACACCACACTTATCTTGACTTTCACAACATTATAGGGCGTTTCAACGATAAAAGTTGCCGTTTGACCGTTATCCATAGTATATTTGTAGGGTAATTCCTAAGGTATAGGGATTAAAATACTGCATATTCAATAATGTGTTATGAAAAAGATACTTTGTTTAATATTGATAAGTTTTCTATTTAATGGCTTATTGTTCGCTAGAATTTCGAAGGATGAGAGACAAGCATTAATAGATTTATATCACAGTACAAATGGTGCTGATTGGAAGAACAGTTGGGATATTGATTCGAACTGTAAAAATTGGCACGGTATAAAAGTGGTAAATGATCAAGTTGTTGAAATCAATCTATTTCATAATAATCTGTCGGGGACCCTCCCAGAAAGTATTTCAAATCTTGTTCATCTTAGAAAATTGAATTTGGCATTTAATGCTATATCAGGACAATTACCAAATGGATTGGGGCGGTTGAAAGAGCTAAAGGTTTTAAAACTTGAAATGAACCGATTAAAGGGCTCTATACCAAATTCAATAGGTTTGATGGCTAATTTAGAGGAGTTGTCAGTTTTTAATAATTTCTTATCAGGAAGTATTCCCAATAGTATTGGAAATCTAAAAAATTTGAAAACACTTAATTTATCAAGTAATAATTTAAGGGGTGCAATCCCTAAAAGCTTGGGCAATCTGACCCAATTGGAAAGTTTGGGACTTTTTGAAAATGGATTGTATGGTGATATCCCTAATGAAATTGGCAACCTCACCAAATTAAAGGAATTGGTTTTGGCAAACAATCGATTTGGGGGCGAAATCCCTGCAGAATTTGGACAATTGGCCAGTCTGGAAATTTTCCAGATTCAAAACAACGATTTTAATTCATTCGAGAATCTGGGAATGATGGATACAAAAAGATTTTTAGTCTTTGATTATGATAAGGACGATGCAAACATGGATTTCAAGGACATTAACTTTAGCAAAACTAGGATGGCAGACACGAAGTTTGAGGATGATGAGGATTAGTTAGTGGATCATAGTTTTAGTTAATTGTGTTAAAAGGGGTGCGAAAGCACCCCTTTTTCAATGACTGTAAATAAAATGTTTAATAAAAAATACTAAATATTAAACAATATTTAAGATATATTTAACATTAGTTGCATATGCAACTAATTTAATTTTATGTAGTTTCGCCGGGTGATACTGGAAGAAGAACATATAGATTTTCAAAGGTCAATTGGTCCTTGGATGGGAAAGACGGTAAAAATAGTGGAATATTACCTTCAAGAACTATTCACAGAATTTGGGTTGGATTTGAGTAAAGAGCAGATGATAGTTCTAAAAGAACTTAATGTACAGGACGGTCTCAATCAAAATGAACTTGCATCTTTGGCATTCCGGGATAAATCTTCAATGGCTCGATTACTTTCTAAAATGGAAAGGAAAAATTATATCCGAAGAGAACAAAGTAAAGAAGATAAGCGAATAAATTTAGTATACTTGACGGAAAAAGGAAGGGTAGTTTATAAGCAAACAAGACCGGTTTTAAAAAAACTTATCAAGACCATGGAGCAGAATATCACCAAATCAGAAAAAAAACAATTAATTCAAATTTTGAAAAAAGTACAATTTAATTTCACGCAGGAAAAAGCCTCGTTATAACCAACATTATGAGAAAGATAATATTAAGCGTTTTAGGTGTTTTGATAATAGTACTGGGTTTCTTTTTATCCAAACAGATAATAAATAGTAAAACACGGCCTAAACCAAGGGTAGAGAAAGTGGTAAAAACAGTTTTTACCCAAACAGTTACTAATGGTAATGTGGAAATTGTTGTGCCCGCTAATGGGAATCTAACCGCTAAGAGACGTGTAGAACTATTTGCCGAGGTACAGGGAGTATTTAGAAAAGGGAATAAACTGTTTAAAGTTGGGCAACGCTATAGGGCAGGAGAGACGATCATTCGCATAGATGCGTCGGAATACTACGCCAGTGTACAATCGGCTAAAAGCAACTTATATAATTTAATCACCTCTATTATGCCTGATCTACGTTTGGATTACCCTGAGGTTTATCCCAAATGGCAGACCTACCTTTCTAATTATGATTTAGAAAAGACCACACCGCCTTTGCCGGTAATGAAATCGGAAAAAGAAAAGTACTTTATATCAGGGCGTGGTATCCTAACCAATTATTACAACGTTAAAAATCTAGAACAACGCTTGAGTAAATACACTATTTCGGCTCCATTTAGTGGTATACTTACAGATGCTTTGGTCACAGAGGGCACCCTGGTTAGGTCTGGGCAAAAACTAGGTGAATTTATTAATACAGATGCCTATGAATTGGAAGTTGCCGTGAGCAAAACATATAGCGATCTCTTAAAAGTTGGTGAGACAGTCGATTTAATTACTTTAGATCGTACCAAAAGCTATAAGGGTATCGTAAGC
>JAHHKH010000290.1 GCA_018679695.1 Maribacter sp. | reverse complement strand
AATTGCCTACCCAGGCATTTGAACAACGTTTAAAACAGGAATTGGAAGAAAATCCTGCATTGGAGGGGGGCAAAGAGGAGAGTGACAACATCGATGAGGAATATGACGATCTCTTTGAAAACGAATTGGAGGGAGAAAACATCAACACCGAGGATATTAATATTGATGAATACCTAAGCGATGACGAAATCCCTGACTATCGAACGAAGGCAAATAACTATAGTGCTGATGATGATGAAAAAAGCGTGCCCTACGCTGCCGGAACATCCTTCAACCAATATTTACTGAATCAATTAAATACGGTTTATCTGAATGACGAGGAATGGAGTATCGCCGAATTCCTCGTTGGCAGTATTGATGAAAGCGGATATATTCGACGTCCCCTATCCGATATTATGGATGATCTTGCCTTTACCCAAAATATTTATACAGACGAAAAAACCATTGAATCAGTATTAAAAACAGTCCAAGCGCTAGATCCACCCGGTGTTGGTGCACGCTCATTGGAAGAGTGTTTGATCATTCAATTGAAACGTAAGGAATTGAATCCAAATATTGAAAGGGCAATTGCAATTTTGGAAAAATCTTTTGAGCAGTTTACTAAAAAACACTACAAAAAGCTTCTTCAAAAATATAATATTACCGAGGATGAATTAAAAGATGCCATTTCGGAAATTGAAAAACTAAACCCTAAACCCGGTGGATCCTATGCGGGTAATAATAGGATAATCGAACATGTTGTGCCTGATTTTTCAATTAAAATAGTAGAGGGCGAATTAGAACTCACCCTAAATGGCAGAAACGCACCTGAATTACATGTTTCTAAAGAATACAGCAATATGCTGAAGGGATTTAAAGATGCAAAGGAAAAGTCTAAATCCCAAAAGGATACAGTCATGTTCATCAAACAAAAATTAGATGCAGCCAAGTGGTTCATAGATGCTATAAAACAAAGACAACAGACTTTATTCATCACCATGAGTGCCATTATGGAACATCAGAAAGACTATTTCTTAACAGGCGACGAACGTAATCTTAGGCCAATGATCCTTAAGGATATCGCGGATAAAATAAATATGGATGTATCTACCGTGTCTAGAGTTGCGAACAGCAAATATGTTGACACTCCCTATGGCACCAAATTAATTAAGGAATATTTTTCGGAATCAATGAAAAATGTACAAGGGGAAGATGTTTCAACAAGGGAAATCAAAAAAATTCTAGAAACGGTAATCGCTGATGAAGTAAAGAAAAAACCACTCACTGACGATAAACTTGCTGCAATCCTAAAAGAAAAAGGATACCCAATAGCCCGCAGGACAGTGGCAAAATATAGAGAACAATTGGGAATACCAGTGGCGAGGTTACGAAAGCAGATTTGATGAGACTTTTTCAAAAGGTAATATCATATATTTTTCATCCACTTCTTATTCCTATTGCCGGGACCTTGGCCTATTTTCTGATAACACCCAAATACAGTCCTCTAGAATTACAAAGCGGTAACATCTTACCCATCTTCATACTAACGGTTATCATTCCGATAATTACTTTTTTAATACTGAAGAACATTGGCTATGTAAGTTCAATTCAACTGCCTACTATCCGAGAACGCAAATATCCCATGTATATTAATCTGGTACTTTTGTTTATGGTGGTCTATAAGGTTATTCCCAATAACTATATTATAGAATTGTACTACTACTTCGTAGGATTGATAGCAGCTACATTCGCAACCTTAGTCTTATTGTTGTTTAAAATAAAAAGCAGCATGCACTTATTGGGCATGGGTAGTCTTTTTATGTTCTTAATCAATCTAAGCATACATTTTGAAATCAATATCACCTTGGCCCTAAGTTTATTCATTTTAGCAATTGGTTTGGTAGCTACTTCAAGATTATATTTAAAAGCACACTCCAAGGCGGAGATTTTCATCGGGCTATGTATCGGATTAATTTCACAACTACTAACGGTCAAATATTGGCTATAGAATGTAGAATATCAAGCCAACGCGAAGGGGTTTCATATTTAAATCTTCAGCACCTAACACAGACCCATCTTCCAATAGACCACTTAAGGAATAGTAGATATGAACATTGAAGGTGTTATAACCAAAATTGAACATTAGACCGTATTGAAATTTCCGAACATCAGGGTTCTTAAATATTGTTTTGTCCTTAGAAGTGACTAATTTCGAACGAGCGCTGAAGACATATCCCAACTTTATCCCATAATATACTCTCCAAAACTTATACTCTTCGGCTGAAGAATTTCTCCAACGAAACTCAAAAGGTAATTCGAGCAAATGGGTTTCAATTTTATTTCTTTTTACACTTATCTCTTCATCATCTATAATGACTGCATTTTCCTCTATCAATGCGTACTCGACCCCATTCATGGATTCTGCAGCCAACAAATTGGAATAATATGAATTAACGGCATATCCCAGTCCAATACCAATCGCCCATGTTCTTTGAGCGTTTAGCGGTATGTCCTTGATTATCCCTCCTTGCAAACCATACGACAAATTGGTCTGTTTGAAATCTGTAGGCTTATCAAGTAGAAAATTATAGGTGAGACCTAGATAAAATTGGTCTTCAAGATAATTGGGGTCTGAGGTATTGAACTCTTGCGGCATCTGTGCATTCAAGCCTAATGAAAATAATGAAATAAGCCCAAGAAAAAATTGTTTCATGAGAGTAAATTTAAGGAAATAAAAACGCCCTGATAAAATTATCAGGGCGTTTTTCTAAGTTTGAAAATCTATGTTTACTGCAAGTTTCTAAAAGCGTCGCCCTCATAGGTCGTATAGTTTACCTTTAGTGCATTTACCTTTCGTAACTCTTGTTTAATGTCGGATATTAATCCCATATTGGCATTTTTATCTACCTTAAGTGCAGTTGTCAATACGTTTTGAAGTTCTTGTGACTTCTTAGCCCTTTCCGCAAGGATGTAATCACCAACATCGGAAGGATTCGCGAACTTATCATTCAACTGGATTTTAGATTCGGTCCCGAAAACCTTTTGATACTCTTGGGTTGGTTTCCCAACATAGATATAGATTACGCGATCTTTCTTCTCTAACTTCTTTATCTCGTTTGCGTTCGGAAGTACATTTTCCACTTTAAGTGAACTATCCTTCATTACGGTTACGGTCATGAAAAAGAACAACAGCATAAATACAATATCGGGCAAGGATGCTGTAGATACTGGTGGCAATTCACCACTTTTTTTCTTACTAAATTTAGACATAGCTATATAGAAATTTATTAGTTAGAGGAAGAAGTCTCAGCTTCAGACAGTTTTTGTGGAAACAAATCCTGTATTCTCTTTACCTTATCCTTTAAATCATCCTTAATACTCTGGGCAGTCTCTGGATTCAGGTATTCTGCCTCCATATCGGTGAAATCCCGACCAAATAAACGTTGAGCCTCACGATTACGTAAATCATTGTAAGCACCAACCAGTTCATTTTGAACGGTTATATAGGTGCCGTACTTGGTCTCCCTATCATTCTTTAAAGAGATAATCGCCTTTGTCGGATTATCCGATGAATCAGAATTTTTTCTTCCTTTACAATAGGTACAAGAACCATCGCCACCATTATCCAGAAATGCCGTGGCCTTCGCCCTAAGTTGCTTCAAATCTATCAACTCCTCATCGGCCAATAGTTGACCATTTTTATTGATGTTAACCTGAAAGATGTTCTTTTGTTTGATAACTACATCAGTATCGGGCGGCTCAATAGGTGGTAACATGCGATCCAAACCAGCATCTGTTTCAATGGTTGTCGTTACCAAGAAAAAGATCAATAGTAAGAAAGCTATGTCTGCCATTGAACCAGCATTGACCTCTGGTGCTCCTGCTCTTCTAGCCATAATTTATATTTTTATTTACTGAACAAATTTTTAATTCCTGGCAATACCATGGAAGCAACAGCTACAACAACTAGAATGAAGAATACGTTCAATCCCATTCCAATTCTCTTAACCGTACTTTCTGTGGACATCGCCGCATAATCCGCAGATACATCCGTTCCACTGGACATAACATAGGCAATGGCAACTACCAAAAGAAAACCAACAACAACGAACAATGTCTTCTTGAGCCCTTTTGGGTTTGCAATAAGGTTCATTAAAGTAAATACCAAACTAGCGAGAACTGCGATACCCAATAAAATATAGGTAATCATGAACATCGTGTTCATAGCACCGCTTTGGGCAGCTTCAACCGCTGGCATATCCTTTGGGGGTAACATATACCACAAAATAGCGGATACGATCCCAACAACAAGTAGAAATATTTTTAAAATTTTATGCATGATACAATTTGTATTAAGTCAGACTTATTTTTTGTGGTCTACCAACATATCGATCAGTGAGATCGATGAATCTTCCATATCATTTACAATGCTGTCGATCTTAGCAATAATGTAGTTATAGAAAATTTGCAGTATGATAGCCGTGATAAGACCAAATACAGTTGTCAATAATGCCACTTGAATGTCACCAGCAATAAGTGATGCACTCAAGTTACCCACCGCACTAATTTTCTGGAAGGCCTGGATCATACCAATTACCGTACCCATGAAACCAAGCATTGGTGCAATGGCTATAAATAAAGATAACCATGAAACATTTTTCTCTAATTGACCCATTTGAACACCGCCATAGGCCACAACCGATTTCTCAGCGGACTCAACACTTTCACCTGCCCTATCCAATCCTTGATAGTAGATTGATGCAACAGGACCTTTTGTATTTCTACAAACTTCCTTGGCAGCCTCTACACCACCAGATGCCAAAGCATCTTCAACTTGTTGCTTTAATTTGGAAGTATTCGTGGTTGCCATGTTCAGATAGATGATTCTTTCGATGGCAACAGCCAATCCTAGAATCAAACATAAAAGAACAATACCCATAAAACCGGCACCACCTTGTATGAACATTTCCTTTAAAACTTGAGTAAAACCTTTACTAGCTTCTGGGGCTGCATCTTGAACAGCCACCATTGCTGAAGTAACGTTTGCACTTACCGTATTTGTACCAGCTACAAATAACCCAGCAACAGCCAGGGTAGAGAATAATCTTTTCATTTCTTTCAAACTTAAATTAGATTAGTTAATAGGGTTAAAGATAAAAAAAAAACACAATAAAAAAAGTAAAAACTTAAAGCAGAGAGGAAGGGATTCGAACCCTCGATACACTTTTGGTGTATACACACTTTCCAGGCGTGCGCCTTCGACCACTCGGCCACCTCTCTAGATTAGCCATAAAGGTTGGCCAATTAACAAAAAAATAACCAAGTAATGAAATTTAGAGCACTATTTTTATTTCATTTCACCACGTAACGATGTTTCAAAAATGGTTTTGAACAATTTTGAAGAAATATTACTCCCTAACATGTACATGAGTTTGGTGATTGCCGCCTCGGTCGTTATATCCTTGCCATTAATAACTTGCATTTTCGCCAACGCCCTGCTCGTCTCATATTGACCCATAATAACGCTACCTCCAGAACACTGGGTTACATTTACAATATGCAGGCCTCTATCGATTGCTTTTCGCAGACAAACTAGAAACCATTTTTCGATAGGTGCATTTCCGGCGCCATAGGTTTCCAGAACAATGGCCCTTAAATTCGGAATATTGAGTACACTGTTTAAAACCGATTCATTCAGGCCTGGAAATATTTTCAAAATGGCCACATTGGTATTTAACCGTGTATGGACCTTTAGTCTTCTGATTGATTTAGGTTTTTGAATGTATTCATTATACACCTTCAAATGAACACCAGATTCTATCAGAGGTGGATAGTTCGGTGAATTAAAGGCCTGGAAATGCTCCGCATTGATTTTTGTTGTCCTATTCGCTCGGTATAGTTTATATTCAAAGTAGAGTCCCACTTCCCGAATGACGGGCTTCCCTTTTTCCTGGAGTGCAGCAATTTGAATGGATGTGATAAGGTTTTCCTTGGCATCAGTCCGCAAATCCCCTATAGGCAATTGCGACCCGGTAAGGATAACGGGTTTATCCAAATTCTCTAGCATAAAGCTCAAGGCGGAACCAGTATAACTCATGGTATCACTGCCATGGAGCACCACAAAACCATCATATACCGTGTAATTTTCATTGATCAGTTCGGCAATGCTTGCCCAATGTCCAGGGTTCATATTGGACGAGTCTAGCGGCTTATCAAAGGAAACAGAATCAATATTGCACGCTAACTGCGACAACTCGGGTATGCTTTTTACCAAGTTGTTAAAATCAAAAGCCTTAAGAGCTCCAGATTCATAATCCTTTATCATACCAATGGTACCACCGGTATAAATAAGCAAGATGTTCGGCTTTTTATCCATATCATTTAAATTCCAAATATAGTTTTGGAGTTCTTCGTAGTTATTTGGGCAATCTCCCTTTCATCTTTCCCATAAATTTCAGATAACCTTTTCAAAACATTCAAAAGATAAGCGCTTTCATTTCTCTTTCCCCTATAAGGAACCGGCGCCAAATAAGGAGAATCAGTTTCAAGGACAATATGTTCTAAGTCAATTTGATCTAAAAACATATCTATTTTTCCATTTTTAAAGGTAACCACACCTCCAATTCCCAATTTCATATTAAATGAAATTGCTCTTTTTGCCTGCTCCAATGTTCCTGTGAAGCAATGGAATATTCCAAAAAGGTCCTCTCCTTTTTCTTCTTCCAAAATTTCAAAAATTTCGTCGAATGATTCCCTGCTGTGGATTACAATCGGCAAATTGTGCTTTTTTGCCAATTGTATTTGAAATCGAAAAGCTTCTTGTTGTGCTTTAAAAAAAGTACGGTCCCAATATAAATCAATACCAATTTCCCCAACGGCATAAAACTTCCTTTCATCAAGTAGCCTTTCAACATGCTGTAATTCTTTTTTGAAATTTTCTTTGACATGGGTGGGATGCAAACCCATCATTAAAAACATATGATTGGGATAGGCCTGTTCCAACCCAAGCATGGCTTGGGTATAGGTTGAATCGATTGAAGGGATAAAAAAGCGTTCCACCCCCAATTCCATGGCTTTTTTAATTACTTCATCCCTATCCTTTTCAAAAGCTTCGCTATACAGATGCGTGTGTGTATCGGTCAAGATCATGGAACAAAAATAGCCCTATCTTTATCAAAAAAATAAATGTTGACCCTCAAAAAGTTTTTAAAGAAGAAAAACTACATAAAAGTACCATTGGTGCTCACTGCTACCAATCATTTTGAGGTTGTTGCCAAAATAAATGGAATTGCAGGTCGGTTTATCCTGGATACCGGGGCATCGAACACTTGCATAGGTATGGACAAAATTGAATATTTCAGCCTAATTTCCAAAGAGTCCGATATCAAAGCCGCAGGCGCAGGGGCCATTGATATGGAAACTTTGATTTCTACAAAGAACAAAATTGAAATTGGTGGTTGGAACAAACGAAAACAAAAAATTGTGTTATTTGACCTGAAACATGTTAATGAAGCCCTTACCAACCACAAAGCCTTGCCAGTAGATGGCATTATTGGAGCCGATGTTCTTAAAAAGGGAAAGGCGATTATAGACTACAATAAGAGCTGTATTTACCTCAAACAGAAAGGCTCGAATTAAATCCGAGCCTTTCTGTTCTTTTGTGTTTCTAGGAATCACATCTCTAATGCCTTTATCAGGTCATTTTCCATCAACAGTTCCTCGGGGCTTTCCAAGGCTTCTTTTACAGCCACCAGAAAACCTACCGATTCCTTACCATCGATTATCCTATGGTCATAGGACAAGGCAACGTACATAATAGGTGCGATCTCTATTTTACCATTTTTCACCACGGGTCTTTCAACAATATTGTGCATTCCTAAAATTGCACTTTGCGGGGGATTGATAATTGGTGTGGATAACATAGAACCGAAAACACCCCCATTGGTAATAGTGAATGTGCCACCGGTCATTTCATCAACTGTTATTTCACCTTCCCTGGCCCGTATGGCCAAACGTTTCACCTCGGCTTCAATTCCCCTAAAAGTCAATGCTTCCGCATTACGTATTACTGGTACCATTAATCCTTTTGGACCTGATACCGCTATACTGATATCTGCAAAGTCAAAGGTTATCATTTCTTTACCATCTATCATAGAATTGACGGATGGATATAATTCCAAAGCCCTTACCACCGCTTTGGTAAAGAATGACATAAATCCCAGGCTGACCCCGTGCTTTTCTTTAAAATCTTCTTTGTACTTTTTGCGAATTGCGAAAATCGGAGACATATCCACCTCATTAAAAGTGGTCAGCATGGCGGTTTCATTTTTAGCCGAAACCAAACGCTCCGCGACTTTTCTTCGCAACATTGAGAGTTTTGAACGTGTTTCTCCACGATTTCCCCTGAGCAATGGTGTACCCATTGAAGGGACTGCTTTTATAGCATCCTCCTTGGTAATTCTACCATCCTTTCCCGTTCCCTTTAAGCTTGCTGCATCGAGGTTCTTTTCAGCCAATATTTTTTTTGCTGCTGGGGAAGCTGTTCCGGTTGCATAGGTTTTTACACTTTTTTGCTCAACCTCTTCTTTTTGCTCAACCTCTTCGGTCGCTACTGATGGTTTTGCTGCAACTGCCGGTGTACTTTCCGATGTATCACCTTCTGGTTTTGCCGCAGAAGTATCGATTAAACATACAACAGCTCCCACCGCAACAGCATCGCCCTCCTCGGCCTTTAAAGTGATTGTTCCACTTTCCTCTGCAGGAAGCTCCAATGTTGCCTTGTCGGAATCAACTTCGGCAATTGCCTGGTCTTTTTCAACATAATCACCATCCTGAACCAACCATTCCGCAATTTCAACTTCGGTAATCGACTCGCCCGGTGAAGGGACTTTCATTTCTAATATCATTCTTCTAAACGTTTGATAATTTGTTGATATTCCTTTTTTCTAGTCATGTTGTCCTTTCTCTTATCAAAGACATAATCTATAACTTGTTGATGCCTGTTCTTGGAACGTACCGCACTACCGGCTGCTGGTGAGGCATAATATCTTCTTGAAGCGACACGGAATCGTTTAGCCTCATCATAATGCATTCTTAAATGGCTCCAAGCGCCCATGTTTCTTGGTTCTTCCTGGGCCCAAACCAAGTCATCCGCCTTAGTGTATTTCTTCAAAATCGCATTGATCTGGGTAATAGGTAAGGGGAATAATTGCTCGATCCTAACCAAGGCAACATCATCCCTGCTTGTTTTTTCCTTCACCTCCAACAGGTCGTAATAGAATTTACCGGTGCAGAAAACCAAGGATTTTACCTTTGTCGGATCCGCTGAAACATCATCCAATACTTCTTGAAATCTCCCTGAAGTAAAATCTGCGACCGAAGAAACTGCTTTGGGATGGCGAAGTAAGCTTTTTGGCGTGAATATAATCAATGGTTTCCTAAAATTCACTTTCATTTGGCGTCTAAGAATATGGAATAACTGTGCCGGTGTGGTTACATCGGCGATATACATATTATCCCTAGCACATAACTGTAAATATCGCTCCATTCGGGCCGAAGAATGCTCGGCGCCCTGACCTTCGTAGCCATGTGGCAACAACATCACCAAACCATTCTGTAGTTTCCATTTATCCTCCGCGGCCGAAATATATTGATCGATCATTATTTGGGCCCCGTTGCTGAAGTCCCCAAATTGGGCCTCCCAAATAGTTAAGGTATTTGGGCTAGCCATGGCATACCCATAATCAAAACCTACCACGGCATATTCGGAAAGTAACGAATTGTAAATTTGAAATCGTCCTTGGTTATCCGATATATGGTTCAAAAGCATTACCTCTTCCTCGCTCTCTTCAACCTTCATCACAGCATGTCTATGGGAAAAGGTACCTCTTTCCACATCCTGGCCAGTCATTCGGACACCAAAACCATCTTCCAGAAGTGTACCATAAGCCAATAATTCCCCCATGGCCCAGTCTAATTTATCAGTTTCAAAGAACATTTTCCTACGGTCGTTCACTAACTTCACAACCTTCCTTAAAAACTTCTTATTTTCTGGAAGTTGGGTGATTACCTTAGCAATTTCAGTCAACTTATCCTTATCATAGCTTGTATCCACTGGATCCAACATCGTCCACTCCCTTACCGGCTTAAATCCGCTCCATTCATCCGCCATAAAAGGGGTTATAATGGTTTTATCCTCTTTTCTGGAATCTTCAAGCTCCTCTTCCAGAGTGGACTTGTACTCTATTTCCAATTGCCTGACATAACCCTCCTCGATGACCCCTTCAGCTATTAATTTGCTCGCATAAATATCCCTTGGATTCTTGTGTTTGGCAATTACCTTGTATAATTTAGGTTGTGTGAATCTAGGTTCATCACCTTCGTTATGCCCATATTTCCTATAACCCAATAAATCTATAAAAACATCGGTTTTAAAACGCATTCGATATTCCAATGCAAATAATGCAGCATGGCAAACTGCTTCAACATCATCGGCATTAACATGTAAAACCGGGCTCAATGTTACCTTGCCAACATCTGTGCAATATGTAGAGGACCGAGCATCTAAATAATTGGTTGTAAACCCAATCTGGTTATTAACGACCATATGAATTGTACCATTTGTCCTGTACCCATCAAGTGTCGCCATTTGCACCAATTCATAGGCAATACCCTGCCCTGCAATGGCTGCATCACCATGTACTACTATGGGAAGGACTTTGGAAAAATCATTACTGTACTGAGCATCTTGTTTTGCCCGGGCTATACCCTCCACAACAGCGCCCACAGTTTCAAGATGCGACGGATTTGGTGCTATGTTCATTTTTATTTTACTACCGCTATCGGACCTACGGTCCGATGTCCAACCTAAGTGGTACTTCACATCACCATCGAAAATTTCCTGCTCGTAATCCTTCCCATCGAATTCACTAAAAATATCCTTGGCCGATTTGCCAAATATATTGGTCAGCACATTCAATCTTCCTCTATGTGCCATACCCATAACGAACTGCTCTACACCCAGTTCAGCGGCCCTTTCAACAATTGCATCCAAGGCCGGAATCAAAGATTCGTTACCCTCGAGCGAAAATCGCTTCTGGCCCACATATTTAGTGTGAAGAAAGCTTTCAAAAGCAACTGCTTGATTCAGCTTTTTAAGAATATGCTTCTTACGCCCATCATCAAAATTAGGATGGTTGTCATTAATGTTCACCCAGTTTTGTATCCAATCTACAAGTTCAGGCTTACGGATATACATGTATTCGACGCCTATGGCATCGCAGTAAATTCGTTGTAGGTGTTCAATAATTTCACGTAGCGTTTTTGGTCCGATTCCAATAATCTCCCCTGCAGTGAAAACCGAATCCAAATCCTTGTTGCTCAATCCAAAATTGCCAATATCCAAAGTGGGTTCATATTTTCTACGTTCACGAACCGGATTCGTCTTTGTAAATAAATGGCCACGACTACGGTACCCATTGATTAATCGAATTACCTGAAACTCCTTGTGGATTTTTTCCGATACCTCACCATTTGCACTTATCCCATTAACACTCAATTCTTCCTTTGAAGGAAAGTCAAGCCCGTCCAAAGAGCTCTCAACCCCAAAATCAAAGCCTTGAAAAAATGCTCGCCAACTTGGCTCAACACTATCGGGATCGGTTAAATACTTATCGTATAACGCTGCGAAAAAAGAAGTATGTGCAGTGTTTAAAAAGGAATACTTATCCATAGTAGGTTTTCTGTCTTAACCACAAAATTTGTCCAAAAATACAATAATTCCCATTTCTAAGCGTATCTTAATATGTATAAATGCCAAAAAATGAAAGCACTGCAACTAATTCCCAAGAATTGGAATTTGAAACCCTATAGCTGCCTTTTTTTTCTTTTCCTTGGATTTTCTTTAATGGGCCAAAATTATCAGGTCAAAAGTGATTTTTGGGGTAATGTTCGATTTGGAGGTGGAATTGGGCTTGGATTCACAAACGGTGGTTTTAATGCAGCCATTTCCCCAAGTGCTATTTACCAAGTAAATGATCAATTGGCAACCGGAGTTAGCCTAAATTTTAATTATGCGAAGTATAATGAAGATAAACTATATGCCTATGGTGGAAGCATATTAACCTTATTCAATCCAATACCTTACCTGCAGCTTTCAGGGGAATTGGAACAGTTACGTATCAATAGGACCTATGGTTTTATTGATGGAAACGTTGAGGATAATTATTGGTCACCTGCTCTTTTTCTGGGAATAGGTTATAGTAATAGAAATGTAACCGTGGGTATTAGATACGATGTTTTATATGATGAGAACAAAAGTATTTATGCCAACGACTGGATGCCTTTTGTACGAGTCTATTTTTGAGAAGTGTATTTCTCTTTTAACCATACTTTTTGAAGTTCCCTTTTCAGAGCCAAGTATGAAACCTGCTCGGCCACCTCGAAAACATCGGTGACCTGGATCTGTTTGAATGCGTTTTCAGGAACATCGATAACATATAGTAAATTCAGGTATTCAGGGAATTTCTCCAACATCAGATAATAGATCTTCTCTTGCAGGAAAATCTGTAAGTCCCCAGGAGAAATATCATTCGCCAAATCAACTGGAATATTGGCGAGCCCGAAATCTTTTTTTATTTGCATGACCAATTTGGCATACAATCGCTCTTGTTGGGCCTTAAGTAAAAGTTCATGACTATTAGGGAGATCAAGTTTCATATTTTAATTACGTTTCGCTGATCTCTTTTGGTTTATTCGGTTTTATAAACAACTCCGTCTTTCATAACAAAAACAACATTTTCCAAAGTGGAAACATTTTCCTCAGGGTTTTCATTAACGGCAATGATGTCGGCAATAAAACCTTCTTTCAGTTGCCCCAATTGACCCGCCATATCCAATAGTTGGGCATTGATAACAGTTGCTGCCTTAATAGATTCATTCACTGGTATGCCCGATTCCAATAAATAACCAAATTCGATTGCATTGGTACCATGCGGAAACACCCCTGCATCCGTTCCGAAACCCATAGGCACCCCTTTTTTGTAGGCTTTAGCCATAGTTGCTTGGTGGATTGGACCTATTTCCAATGCCTTTCGGGCCACTATCGGCGGAAAGAACCCTGGTACTTTCGCCTTTTCAGCTACTTGACGCCCAGCACTTATTGTTGGAATCAAATAACAATTGTGTTTAACCATTAAATCCATGGTTTCCTCACTCATAAAAGAACCATGTTCGATAGTATTTACACCGCCAAGAATTGCCAATTTCATTCCTTCATCACCATGGGCATGGGCGGCAACGGTAAAACCATAGTTTTTGGCAGTAGTTGTAACCGCTTTGATTTCTTCCAAGGTGAATTGTGGATTATGACCACTTTTGGCTACACTCATCACACCACCTGTAGCCGTTATTTTTATGAGATCAGCTCCATTTTTATAGCGTTGGCGAACTGCTTTTTTTGCATCCTCAGGAGAATTTACAACCCCCTGTTTGGGTCCTGGATCCAACATCAATTCTTTCTTCATACCGTTGGTAGGATCTGCATGCCCTCCCGTAGTGGCCAATGCCTTCCCCGAAGTAAATATGCGTGGACCAACAATCACGCCTTTGTTAATGGCATTCCGTAGAGCAATATTAACTCCTGAACCTCCGACATC
>JAHHKH010000266.1 GCA_018679695.1 Maribacter sp. | reverse complement strand
CTATCATCTATGGGATCCAGGTAGTCGGGAGTGCCATCACCGTCGGTATCATCATTGGTGGGGTCGCCGTCATTGTCCGAATCCTCATCAGGGGTGTCGATACCATCCCCGTCATCGTCAATGTCCCTATAGTTCACATCCTCCGTACCATCGGTATCCGGTAGGTCGTTGGCAGGATCATCGATCTCATCGTTCACATCGAAACCGTCGTTCACATCAGAGCCCTCGTAACCATCGTCAAGGCCATCGCCATCACTGTCGATACCTGTATATACCTGGTCGGGTACGCCATCGAAATCGAAGTCGTTGCCCTCGTTGTTGTCCGGTACAAGATCGTTGTCGGTATCCATGTCAAGATAATCCAGTTCATCGGTACCGTCGGTGTTCACAGGGGTAAGGCCTTCATCACCGGATCCTTCATAAGCATTGTCCAAACCGTCGTTATCATCATCGGAACCTGTGGGTGGAATATAACCTGCAGTGGTCTGTGCCTCTACATTGTCGGGGATACCGTCATTATCGGAATCGATATCCCTATAATTGGGATAGTTGTCTGTGTCAGAATTGATTGGAGTAATTCCTTCGCCTGATCCAGGTTGGTCCTCATAGTGGTCATCCAGACCATTTCCATCGGAATCCATACCGCAAGGTGCCTGAAAATCCTCATCGGTCTGAGCCTCAACATTATCCAAAATTCCGTCATCGTCCGAGTCGATGTCCAAATGGTTGGGATATCCGTCCCCGTCGCTGTCCAATGGGTCGGTCAACGGATCATCATCGCCGTCCAGGTTCGGGTCTTCCGTAGTGTCCAGGATACCATCGTTGTCGTCATCCAGGTCGGTAGCGTCGGGAACGCCATCACCATCGGTGTCAGGACATAAAATGGGCCGCAAAGCAAATAATATGACACTATTCTCAGAAGAGGTAGTATAGAACTGTATTTGATCGTCAATTGATTGTGATTCCCAAATAAAAGTTTCCGGAGCGACAATTTCCATGTCCGTAATATTTTCAACATAGTAATTGTCCCCGATATTATTTGATATCAATCCTTCCGGTAAATTTTCATTGTTCAAAGTATAAGTCGTACTATCCAAAGCCAAAATGCCGTCCTTACTGGCAGCTGATACTTCGTAAGAATGCCCAGCAACAATCATCACAGGTACTGTCCCTGTAATGGTGAATGTGATCGGCATACCATTTTTTACTAAAAATAGACCAGAGCTGAACGTACTTCCCCCCGTCATACTTATTAGTATGCTTCCAACAGGGAGTCCCCATTTAGAACTGATATCGATATTCGTAGCAGTTAAACTGCCATCAACAACCCCGTAAGGAAGCCCAAGGTCCGAAGCAGATATATACCTTAAATCAAGCGTTGAACAGCCTTCCATGTCCGTTACTATAGCATCTGTATGAGTATAACCATGTATGCCACGGTCGTCTACATCAATATGAGGAATTACTACATTAAAACTATTTGAATTTGCCTGAACAGAATTAGTATTTACAACCAGCAAAATAAGAACAAGAAAATATGCCAGCCCTATTTTCAGTAAATGCCTAAACGAAGAGTATGTAAAGTTTTCCATAAGTATCAGCAATTAATTACCAATTACCATGGTCAAAAAGTAGAAACAATGCAAGATATGGGGCTCTTACAAACTATTTGCAAGATATATCTAAAAATTTGATAGACAAATAGATTGGAAAGCATTAATATCAATTTTCTGTTAACAACTTAATTTTTCGTTAAAGTGCACCCTAAAAAATTTAAACACCCTGTTTATCGAAGTTTTCGACATTTTTCTATTCTCCGTTTCAAATGGAGAGAATGGTCGATTTTTAGCTTTGATTCCGGTAAAAGCAATAGCTGAATCGAATAGAATTTGGCTTTTCCCTTTAATTTAAAAATTGTTTTGGTACCATGACAAAAGACCCGCATCACCATCCTATTATCCTATATTTTACCCTATTTTTGCCCAAAATGAAAATATGGGTTTTAGGGACCAAATAGAGCGGCGTCGAACATTCGGGATAATATCCCATCCTGATGCAGGAAAAACTACATTGACCGAAAAACTACTACTATTCGGTGGGGCCATTCAAGAGGCTGGGGCTGTAAAAAACAACAAAATCAAAAAAACGGCCACAAGTGATTTTATGGAAATAGAACGCCAGCGAGGAATCTCGGTAGCTACTTCTGTTTTGGCATTTATTTACAGGAATAAAAAGATAAATATACTCGATACCCCTGGCCATAAGGATTTTGCAGAAGATACCTTTAGAACACTTACTGCTGTGGATAGTGTGATTGTTGTGGTCGATGTTGCGAAAGGTGTTGAGGAGCAAACAGTTAAGCTAGTTGAGGTCTGTAGAATGCGGAACATTCCAATGATCGTTTTTATAAACAAACTCGATAGGGAAGGAAAAGATGCTTTCGACCTTTTGGATGAATTAGAACAAAAATTGGGATTATCTGTTACCCCTTTAAGCTTCCCAATTGGAATGGGTTATGATTTTAAAGGTATTTACAACATCTATGAGAAGAATATCAACTTATTCAGTGGAGATAGTAAAAAAAATATTGAGGACACCATCGCTTTCGATGATATAGAAAATCCAGAACTAGAGACAATCATTGGTGAGGTAGCCGCGCAAAATTTAAGGGATAATCTTGAACTGGTTCATGGAGTGTATTCGGAATTCGATAAAGACAGTTATTTAAAAGGTCAACAGCAACCCGTTTTTTTTGGATCAGCGTTGAACAATTTTGGTGTTCGTGAACTTTTGGATTGTTTTATTGAAATAGCGCCTTCACCACGGGCTAAGATGGCAGAAGAAAGGCTTGTTCAACCAGATGAAAAAGAACTCAGTGGTTTTGTCTTTAAAATACATGCCAATATGGACCCAAAACACAGGGACCGACTTGCTTTTGTGAAAATCGTTTCAGGTACATTCGAGCGAAACAAACCGTATTTACATGTACGCCTGGGGAAAAAACTGAAGTTTTCAAGTCCTAATGCTTTTTTCGCAGAAAAAAAGGAAATCGTTGATATTTCATATCCGGGTGATATTGTAGGGCTCCATGATACAGGGAATTTTAAAATCGGGGATACCTTGACTGAGGGTGAAAAACTCAATTACAAAGGTATTCCTAGTTTTTCTCCAGAACACTTTAGATATATCAACAATGCCGATCCGATGAAATCGAAGCAATTGAGCAAAGGTATTGATCAATTAATGGATGAAGGAGTTGCCCAATTATTTACTTTGGAAATGAACGGACGCAAGGTAATAGGTACAGTAGGGGCTCTACAATTTGAAGTTATCCAATATAGACTGGAACATGAATACGGGGCCAAATGTAGTTATGAAAACTTTCCCGTATTCAAAGCATGCTGGGTAGATCCCCAAGATGAGAAAAATGAAGAGTACAACGAATTTAAAAGGGTAAAACAGAAATTTCTTGCAAAAGACAAACAAGGGCAATTGGTCTTCTTGGCCGATTCGCAATTTTCCCTGCAAATGACACAGCAAAAATATCCCTCGGTTATTCTACATTTTACTTCTGAATTCAAGTAGAATCAATGCTAAACCGTAATAAAAAATCCCATGATCAAGATCCTGGGATTTTTTCTTTTTATGCTTCTCCGGTAGGTCCAAAGTTAATTGGTATCGGAGGTTGTTCATAATCTTTGATCGTACCATGGG
>JAHHKH010000249.1 GCA_018679695.1 Maribacter sp. | reverse complement strand
CACCTATCACAGAAAAGGAATTCGAGAAACAACCTATCGAGGAAATTTCCAATACCATCTATAAAACTGCGTATGCACATTACCAGGAAAAAATGGAGCGTAATGCAGCAACTGCCTTTCCTGTTATCAAAAAAGTATATGAAGACAACTCCAACAAATTCGAACGTATCGTTGTTCCTTTTACCGATGGAATAAAAAGTCTGAATGTGGTGACCAACCTGAAAGATGCCTATGAAACCGATGGTAAACAATTGGTCACCGATTTTGAAAAGAATATCACCTTGGCCATTATAGATGATGCCTGGAAAACCCATTTACGTAAAATGGATGAATTGAAGCAATCGGTACAACTGGCTGTTCATGAACAGAAAGATCCATTGTTGATCTATAAGTTCGAAGCTTTTGAACTTTTTAAAAGCATGATAGACAAAGTGAACAAAGAAGTGGTTTCCTTCTTGTTCAAAGGGGAATTACCCACTGAGAATCCGAATGAGATACAGAACGCCGGTAATATAAGAAGGCCAAAAGAAAATCTCCAAACCAGGAAAGAGGAGATTCCGAATAGCGATGAATTAGCAGCAAGGAATAGAGCTGCCGGGCAAACACAAGGCCAAAGACCCCAGGTAACCGAGACCATTGTGCGAGAACGGCCTAAAATTGGGCGAAACGAACGGGTGACCATAAAAAATGTGATGTCTGGAGAAAGTAAGACTGTCAAATACAAACAAGCTGAACCTCTTATTGATAAGGGCGATTGGGTTTTGACCGAAGACTAAATATCCGAGATACCCTATTATTAATGGCGACCATTTGGTCGCCATTTTTTTTACTAAGATTCAATCTATATCTTTAATAAGCCAAAGTATTTAAAACATGAAAACCACAAGACGTAAATTCCTTTCATCAATTAGTATGCTGGCCGCTACAACCGCCTTTCCTATTCATTCCTTTGATTTTGGAAGTACAAAAAAATTGAAGATAGCCCTAATCGGAACCGGGATTCGGGGCACTTCATTCTGGGGAAAACGTCTTTTGGATGAATATTCCGATATTTTGGAATTTGTAGGGCTTTGTGATAACAACCCTGGCCGATTAGCCTACGGTAAAGCATATATTGGTGCTGATTGCCCTACATTTATCAAATTCGAGGAAATGGTGAAAACATCCAAGCCCGATTTGGTAATTGTTACCACCAAAGACTCCACCCATCATGAGTTTATTATCAAGGGCCTTGAAATGGGCTGCGATGTACTTACCGAAAAACCATTGACCACCGATGAGACCAAATGTCAGGCTATCTTGGACGCAGAGAAAAAGTCGAACAAGAATTTAATTGTCGGTTTTAATTATCGCTGGAGTCCGTATGCTACTAAAATCAAGGAATTATTGGTAAATAAATCTATTGGCAAACTGGTATCTGTTGATTTTCATTGGTATTTGAACACTTATCATGGGGCATCTTATTTTAGGCGCTGGCATGGTCAAATGAATAGTGGTGGATCGCTTTGGGTGCATAAAGCAACCCATCATTTTGATTTGTTAAACTGGTGGATAAACTCTGAACCCAATGAAGTATTCGCTTATGGTGATTTGGAATTCTATGGGAAAAACGGTCCTTTTCGGGGAAATAATTGTCGGGATTGTAATCATATCCCGGATTGCGATTTTCATTGGGATATAACAAAGGACAAGCGCTCAATGGACTTATATGTGAATAATGAGGAATACGATGGTTATATTAGGGATAATTGCCTTTTTCGGGATGAAATTGACATCTTTGATAAAATGTCGGCCCAAGTAAAATATACCAACAATACTATTTTGAACTACTCACTTACAACATATTCCCCTTTTGAAGGATGGCGTGTGGCTTTTAACGGTACTGAGGGAAGAATTGAAGCCTGGCAGGACATTCCTTATAACAAAGTACCCACGATTAGTGAAGCTGAAAAACATGTCAAGGAAATGGAACAAACCAATGCCGAAGAAATGCATTACGAACCCATGATTTTGCACAAACTTTGGTCAGGACATGAAATAATCAATGTTGCCATGGAAAAAAGCGGTCATGGTGGTGGGGATAAAAGGTTACATGATAAGATTTTCAAAAATCCCGAAATTGCCGATCCGTTTGGAAGGACAGCTGGCGTTAGGGATGGTGCCATGTCAATAC
>JAHHKH010000227.1 GCA_018679695.1 Maribacter sp. | reverse complement strand
ATATGTAGAGGAGCGCGGGGATATCAATCGTGCAGGATCCTTATATGGGTTGTTGCCCCCATCGAAAATCGTAAGCAAACCGGCTGGGGAATGGAACCACTATGTATTGCATATTGATCACAACAAGAATATTGGCCATGTCCTGTTCAATGGGCAGGAAGTTGTTCGTTTTCCGGTGCATGGGCCGGAGTGGGAGGCCATGGTCGCAAAATCGGGCTTTGCCAAATGGTCCGAATTTGGTACGGCCAAAACGGGTCATATAAGTCTTCAGGAGTATGGGGGAAAGGTGGCCTTTAGGAATATCAAAATAAGGATTTTATCTGGAGACAGTGAACTTTGAGAATGGCATTTAAGGCAATAGCGTATAATGCCCATGAATGCATAACCATTTCCCATTTTCCTTAACGAAGATGCGTGTGGATTTGCCCTTGGAGGCAAAAGCAGTACCGTTGGTGGTTCCATAATCGGACCAGTAGTAGGTAATCCAAGCAACATTTTCCTTGACAGTTACTCTGGGTTCGATCATTTCGGTATGAATGTCATCAGAATTTCTTACCCATTCCCTAACCCCATCAACTTCTATTGTTTTTCCAATATTCAGGATCGGATCGTTCTCCCCGAATTGGGTAAAATCTTCATGCACATAAGAGGCATAACGATCTATATCCTCTTTTTCAATGGCATCCCACATGGCAGTTAGGGTGTCTTTTATCGCTTGTTCCTCATCGCTATTCGATGGTCTTGAAGTGCAGCTAACAATAAGGATGAGCAATACAAGCAGTGTGTAAGCTTTCATAATTCATTTTTAAAATTGACCCATGCATTGACAAGCACAAAAACTACGCCTGCCGGTAAGACCCACCCCATACTATAGGTGCTCAAAGGAATAAATTCTTTGACAGAAGTCATTGTCTCTCCAGCACCTATACTCCCTAAGAAATCGGGAATACTAAATAGGATAGTGGTAACAATGACTGCCTTAAAAACAACAGAAGGGACATATTTCCCAGGCAACACATTCAATAATATCAGAATAATGGTGATGGGGTAGATGAACATTAGGGCAGGTACCGCAACCACAATAATATAATGAACATTAAACTGCCCCATAACGACTCCAAGGACACAACCCAAGATGGCCGTTAGCGCATAGGCCCTTTGGGAATCGCCAAATTTGTATTTCATAAAATCCGCGGTTCCGGTGACAATACCGACCGCGGTTGTAAAACAGGCAAGACTCACCAAGATGCTTAAAAAGAGATTGGCGGTATTTCCCAAGGAGGCTATGCTGATACCATTAAGCAGGGCCGTACGCGAGATCTCGGCATCAAATTCACCATGCATCAAGGCTCCTGTGAAAATAAGTCCGGCATAGATTAAAAACAAACCCAAACCTGCCAGCCAACCTGCCCTGCGAATAAGGCCCTTCTTCTCATCATAGGAGGCATCCTTGTTCTTAAGATTAATCGAGATGATAATGACACCACCTACCACTACCGCACCGATGGCATCAAAGGTTTGGTAGCCTTCCAATATTCCATCGGTAAAAGGATTGGCAAAAGCAGTGTCCCCAAAATCGAAAGCATAGGAGAAAGTGGCAATACCCATAATCAACAGGAGGATAATGATAATGGCCGGGGTTAAGAATTTACCGATAATATCGAGAATCCTGGAACGGTTCATAACAAAGACAAAGACCAGGGCAAAATAAACAATGCTGGTTACCCAATATGGGGAATCGAAAAACGGTTGTATCGCTATTTCGTGGGTCACCGATGCTGTACGGGGAGAGGGCAATGCAATTGAAATGGCATAAACGACAAAGGAATAGGCAATGGCAAAGGTTGGGGATACCTTCTTTCCAAAATCGAACATAGTACCCTGTAACCGGGCATGGGCCAAAATACCTAAAATGGGTATCATAACCGCGGACAAGCAAAAACCCAGGGTCACCAACCACCAAAATTCTCCTGACTTAAAACCAAGCAGTGGGGGAAGGATTAAATTCCCCGCTCCGAAGAAAAGCGAAAAAAGGGCAAAGGCTGTAACAAGGGTTTCCTTGGTTTTATTCATGATCGGTATTGTTGTAGGAAAGATAAAGTAAAAAGTGAAAAGGACAATCATGCATTTCATCGTCAGAAACGAGCCGTTCATCGATTAAAATGCAATTCATCGAATTTATGCTGCGAAAATGGTGTAAGTCCTAATAAAATACAGTAATGGGCGTTGTAGTATAAAGTGTTTCACAAACCACTTTTAAGATTGCCCCAAACCTAAAATTATTGTATTTATTTGGCCCCCAAATCCCAATAAATACATGCTTAAAACCTACATAATGAAGAAAGTAATATGCCAAATTTTTGGACACCACTACTCGGTTTCCAAAAAAGTTACCCAACACATCAAGGAATACAAATGCATTCATTGTGGCGAAGAAGTGACCACCGATGCAACTGGCAACCTATCTATATTAACCCCTGAACTGGAGGATATCAATAGGACCTTGGAAAATATATATCAAAGAAGACATAGCACTGCGGATCACGCAGCCTAATTATGTTTTGGCAAATGAGTTCCAACCCTGAGCGGTCAATGGAATTTTAGAGTTATTCCTGGAAATTAAGTGTGCGCCCTCGTTCTCAGCAGTCATGTGCCCCACGACTGTTAAGTTGGGATTGCCCTTTATTTTCGGGAATTCTTTTTGGTCTATAGTGAACAATAGTTCATAATCCTCACCCCCGCTTAAGGCTACCAAAGTACTATCCATTTTAAATTCCTCGCAAGCGGCTATTACTGTTGGATCTAAGGGAATCTTATCTTCGAACAAATTACAACCTACCTTACTCTGTTTGCACAAGTGCAATATTTCAGAGGATAACCCATCACTGATATCAATCATGGAAGTAGGGTGCACCTCCAAATCCTTCAATAATCCTATGATATCCTTTCTTGCTTCAGGTTTTAATTGCCGCTCCACGATATAGGAGTAGGGTTCCAAATCGGGTTGGTTGTTAGGGTTTACTTTAAAGACCTCTTTCTCTCGCTCCAATACCTGTAATCCCATATAGGAACCCCCTAAATCCCCGCTTACCACCAAGAGGTCATTTGCCTTGGCACCATTGCGGTAGACAATTGCATCGGCCTCCGCTTCACCGATGGCCGATATGCTTAGTATCAAGCCAGTGGTAGATGAGGTGGTGTCGCCACCAACCAAATCAACATTGTACATTTTACAGGCTAAATCGATCCCCGCATAAAGTTCTTCCAAGGCTTCCAACGGAAATCGGTTTGAGACTGCAAGTGATACGGTAATCTGCGTAGCTAGGGCATTCATGGCATAAATATCGGATAGGTTGACCATCACTGCCTTATAACCCAAATGTTTTAAAGGCATATAACTTAGGTCAAAGTGCACGCCCTCGATCAAGAGATCGGTCGATACCAAGGTTTGTTTCCCTTTGAAATCGAGTACAGCGGCATCATCGCCTACCCCTTTTACAGTAGAAGGTTGCCTAATGGGGAAATGTTGGGTCAAATGTTCTATTAACCCAAATTCACCTAGGGCTTCCAATTCTGTTTTCTCTTGATCCTTATTTGCTAACATGCTGCAAAAATAACAAGGAAATCATAGAAACCTTATCTTTGATGGAAAAGAACAAATTCAATGCTATGATGAAGTACCAGTTCTACCTACTGTTTGTATTTGCCCTTTTTTTATCAGGTTGTTCCAGTGACGATGGCAATGCCGAAAATGAGGACCCATTGGATGCTGCACCTGTGACCGGATTTACCCCTTGTGAAAATGGAATGGCCGGGGATTATCCCTGTAATGGGTACGATCTGTTGGGTACTATCCCACTCACCCAATTCAATGCGAGCTCAGGGAACGATGTTTGGGGGTGGACAGACCCAACAACCAATAAAGAATATGCCTTGATGGGTCTTGACAACGGAACCGCTTTTGTTGATATAACCAATACCGAAATTTTTATTTATTTAGGGATATTGCCCTCGGCCACAAGTTCCAGCTCATGGCGCGACATTAAAGTATATCAAAATCATGCGTATATCGTTTCGGAAGCAGACGATCATGGTATGCAGGTATTTGATTTGACACGTCTTCGTAATGTCGGCAATGCTCCTGAGGTTTTTAACGATGACGGTTTGTATACCGGTATTGGCAATGCCCATAATGTGGTTATCAATGAAGAAACAGGATTTGCATATCCCGTGGGAACCGCGAGGGATGATGCATTTAATGGAGGGGTTCATTTTGTAGATCTTCAAAATCCAAAAAATCCGGAAGCTGCGGGCGGTTATGGAGCCAATGGCTATTCCCATGATGCCCAGGTGATTACGTATACTGGTCCGGATACCGATTATACAGGAGCTGAGATTTTTATCGGCGCCAATGAAAACCAAGTGGCAATTGTGAATATTTCCGATAAGGATAATCCCGTGGCAATAGCTTCTTTCGGCTACTCCAATTTAGCCTATACCCATCAAGGATGGTTTACCGAAGACCAACGCTATTTGATTCTGGGTGATGAGTTGGATGAGGTGAACTTTGGTTTTGATTCCCGCACATTGGTTTTTGATCTTACCGATTTGGACAATCCCATACTCCATACTACATATTCTGGGGAAACAACAGCCATTGATCACAATGGGTATGTGAAAGGGGACCAGTATTTCTTGGCGAATTATAGTGCCGGTGTTCGTGTTTTGGATATTTCCGACATTGCTAACAAGAACATTTCGGAAGAGGGCTTTTTCGACACATTCCCTTCCGGTAATAGGGCGGGCTTTGAAGGTGTATGGAGCGTTTATCCGTATTTCGCAAGTGGAAAGATAATTGTTAGTGACATGAATTCAGGACTGTTTGTTATTAAAAAGTCTGAGTAGTGATCAAATTCAAATACATAGTACTTTTTTTTGTTTTTATAGGGTGCTCTATAGATAGTGTAGAGCAAAACGATCCGTTAATAGTGGAAGAGTCCCGATTTTTGGGAGAAGTTGACTGGGCCAAGAATTATGGAGGTTCAGGAGCCGAAACGGCCCAGGCCATTATTGCAACTTCGGACGGTGGGTATGCTATTTTAGGATATTCGAATAGTATGGACGGTGATCTGGTTGGCAAGACAGCCGATGTAAATGACTATTGGCTTCTAAAATTGGATGCAGGTGGGAACATGGAATGGAACAAAACCTTTGGTGGAAGCAAGGACGATAGGGGCCAATCTTTGGCACAGACCAATGATGGGGGTTATATACTTACTGGCTATGCTATGAGCGATGATGGTGATGCCAGCAATAATGAGGGTTTTCATGACAACTGGATCTTAAAAATGGATGGCTCAGGAAATCTGGAGTGGGAAAAAAGCTTTGGGTTTTCGGGGCATGACCATTCTTATGACATTATACAGACCCAGGATGGGGGCTATTTTTTTATTGGTTTTTTGGATATAACGGCAGCTAGGGCCGATGGATATACCGAAAAAGGGAACAGCTTAACCCGACATGGTGTTGGAGAGTTTTGGGGAACAAAGATCAATGCGCAAGGCACTATCCTATGGCGTAAATACTTCGGGGGCACAAATAATGATAGGGCAC
>JAHHKH010000124.1 GCA_018679695.1 Maribacter sp. | reverse complement strand
CTTAAAGGCAAACCGATATCCTTTTATTTGGATAAGCTGGGCGAAGTGCGTGAATTCTCAAAAAAAGAACTAAAAAACCGAGATGATAATTGGTTGATGGAATCCACAAAATTCTTTGGCAACCAACCTACCAATAACTATTGTAAATGGTTTCATGTTGTAGAGCATGAATCAAACCATAACGGGCAGATACGATTTATTAAGAGTAGGGTTTCTTAACCGACCAGCTCTTGATTGACCAAGGCAAGGCCATCATCGATCAAATGACCAACCTTGGGGTTTCCCTGTTTGACCCTCTCCAAGTGTGCCTTTAATTCTGAAGCGAATTCTTGTTCTTTCTTAATATCGGGGTTCATCTTGGCCAATTCGTACAATTCCACACATAATAACCAATCCATGGGGTATTTGGCCATCACTTCCTTAAACACCTTATTGCGCGAGATAGTGGTATTGTGACCTTCCCTGAAATCCCTTATCTGTTGATATAACTGCTCTAATTGTATCCTTTCCTTATCTTTTTTGGGCTTGATGGTAGATTCATTGATTTCATGTGTTACCAGATCAAAGCTATTTAAATCAGCGGGACCATTAAAGGCCGATACTATATTTTCCCCGATTGCCATATTGTAAAGTTCACCCTCCGATTTAAAAAGGATGGTGTCCTTATGTTTTACAGTGCAATTCTTAAAGGTGACCAGTATTATTTCTCCCCTAAGATTTCGGGTACCTGTAATAATCTCACCTTGTATGGTGATATCGCCTTCAAATTCCAATGTAATTGTTTCCCCTTCATAAATGTTATAGGCTTTCAGGTCACGGGGACTCATATCCTCAATGGCAAGATTTATCCCTTTTAATTTTCCAATAGGCGAACCAAAACCATTTGCATGCTTTTCAATGCTATGGCCCACTAACTCCCTCTCACGATAGGCAAGGGCCGTTGGCCCTATAGTTTGGAAGAAAACAGGTTTATGGTCATGTTCTATGACCATTTCAAAATTACCGGAAATCTGCAGTCCGGTACTCAATTCGATAGTGCCCAATTCCCTTGAATTGATCAATTTTTTAATACCACTCAAACCCCCTTTTCGTAAGGCCATGGTATTCGCAAATTCCTCCAAGACCTGACTTAAAAACGCGAAATCTGGCGTAACGAATAATTGGGGTTGGGGTTTTGTAATGTCAAAAGCAGTGTGGGCTGCCTCTATGGAATAGGGAATTTTCTTTACTTTGTTCGTCATACACCAGGCACTTTCACCAATCGATGACAACAGCCCGGCACCATAGATTTTCGGATTTTCCAAAGTGCCTATCAAACCGTATTCCACAGTCCACCAGTGTAGGTTTCTTATTAAGGCGATTTCACTGGGCTCCCCCATATTTTGTTGTAATTCCTCAATGTGTTTTTCAGCCTTACCTATTTCACTTTCAGAAGTACCGGGAGCTTCCTTGATTATCGAAAGGTGGCGTACCGCTTCATAAAGTTCAAAGTCTTTGGCATTGGATAGTGCCTTACTTCCAATTTCCCCAAAGCGTCTCAGGTATTCCGCGTATTCAGGATTCGCGATGATCGGGGCATGACCGGCTCCTTCATGGATAATATCCGGGGCAGGGGTATATTCAATATGTTCCAACTGTCGTATGTCTGAAGCTATGACCAATACGTTATAAGCCTGAAACTCCATAAATGCTGAGGGAGGAATAAACCCATCTACAGCAACGGCTGCCCAGCCAATATCCTTTAAAATACGGTTCATTCCATACATATTGGGGATGTTGTCGATAGCAATCCCCGTTTTATGCAACCCCTCCATATAGGACGCATGGGCAACTTTCTTAAGGTAATCCACATTCTTTCGCATTACATATCGCCAAACGGCCTGGTCAATGGCTGTATAAGCACTGTAGTCTTGTGGCTTAATATATTGTCTTAAATGTTTTGGTAGCTTATCTAAAATGGGATTACTCTCGTAGGTCGCCATAGTTATAGTTTTTATTGAAGTAAAGTTACGAAAATGGAAATGGAAGTGAATCCAATTATTTAGCCAAAAAAACCGCCAATAGAGGCGGTTTGTTACTTATTTTGAATCATTTCCAGGAGGATATTGCTGCAAGATTTCCGAAACAAATTCACGGATACGTTCTTCTTTCTTTTCAATGTTCTTGGTATTGTTCAAGGTTCCAACTCCTTTTCCCTGCCAAACCAATTCCTTGTTTTTCGCATCGATGAGATCAATATACAACGAACCTTGGGTCCTTGTGCTTACAGCGGGACTGTTCCATCCCCAACCCCAACCGGGACCAAAACCTCCCCAATACCAGGGACTCCATCCCCAGCCATACATACCGCCCCAGTAGTTGTTGTACACATCTACCTGTTCACGTTCCTTTGTGAAAATACTGATCAACAAATCAGGGTCTTGTGCTTTAACCATACCTCTGGAGGCCATATTGGCATCAATGGCTTTTAGGATTCTTTTCTTGTCAAGATCGGAGATATGGGCTTTGTCTATACCAGTTTTATAAAAGGCATACGTTTTATAATCGTTAAAATTGGCTTCTTTGTCATAATCGGATAGGACACGGACCGATACACAGGAACTTAAAAAAAGTAGCGTCAATAGCGGTAGTGCGAGAATTTTCAGAGTTTTCATAACTGTTATTTTTTGGAATTAAAGCAACTAGTCTTACTGCTCAAAGAGGCTCAAAAATCGTGCCGAACGATCTGATTTCTATTGCGAATTGGTCTTGATGTTATAGCCATAAGGGCAATGCCGACAGCCACTTTCACAACAATAACCGCGTTTTAAATGATATTGCTCAGTAAATACCCGAAAACCTTCTTCCGATAGATAGAAATCACCTTCCCCTGGTTCAATTATGTTCTTCATTTATTTCGGAATAGGATTTGATTAGAATAGTAAAATTAATGGTTTTCTGTTGATAAACCCATTCGTATGGGGTTCATGGCCTTTTATTTATGAGGTGTTCGACGAGATTTAAGCATTAATCGATTATGTTTGCAACAAGTCCGGTTTTCTGTTGAAGGTTAAATTTTAACAATTATCTTTGGTTACAAGCGTTTTAAAGCTGATTTATGATCCTTGTCTTTAAACATTTTTTTTATAAGAACTATGTTGGTCTTTCTTTATGGCCTTTCATTATTCTAAAGCATGATGCCTTAAAAGATGATATATTTCTTATTAATCATGAGAAAATACACCTTGCACAGCAGAAGGAATTATTGATAATTCCATTCTACATCCTCTATGTTGCGGAGTGGATGGTTAGGTCATTGTATTATTTTGATACCTACAAGGCCTATCAGAACCTAAGTTTTGAACGTGAGGCCTATCGGAACGAGAAAAACGTGGCATACCTTACGAATCGTGCGGCTTTCAGCTTTATTAAATA
>JAHHKH010000217.1 GCA_018679695.1 Maribacter sp. | reverse complement strand
TATTCATTTTTTTTCAATCCTTGGATTACAATATTCCCAGTACCCGATTTATCACAGGGATAGCTGAACGCCTTTTGGGCTTTTTTAGGATCATTAATGGTTTCATAGAAACGGTTAAGGAACTTAAGCGTTTGACTTTGGTAACTATTGCTGACCAATAAGTTGCCATCGTAAAGGGCATAAAAATCACCTTTAAGTCGGTTAAAAGTTTCGAATATTGCTGTGAATTCATTCATGTCTGGTATACAATACCCCCTGTATCTTCGCTGTATAGTAGAGCTCAATTGAAGGGCGGGTGCTGGCTTGGCATAAGGTGCTCGCACAATTCCGGCATGATCAAAATCATAGGGTATTGCAATGGGTAGACTTACAGAATCGGTCGTAATCAGCTTAATATTCTGTTGAAACTGTACCGACCAGTCAGTGTTACCAATCATATATTGGAAAACGGCCATTTTCAAAAAGTCCTCTCTTTGCGTGCCCTCGGGACGCAGTCCAATTTTTTCCAAAGCGGTGGACCGATTTCGCTTCGCCATTTGTTTTTCCTCCTCCAATAGAATACCGTAATAGGGAATAGAGCTTGTCTTTTTTACCGTATCCTGAAAGATGACCTTCGTCAGCCTTACTTTAAAACTTTTCGGTGTGATAAGATTATACAATTTGTAAACCAAGTACTCATAAACAACGTACTTCTCACCTCGGCAAGGCGTTACCAATTTCATTTTATCCTGGCCTTGAAAAAGTGAATTTTTTGGTATAGCGGATTTCTTGAAATTCAGTAACAGCGGAGGGTACTTGCAGTTAGATGAAATCTTGCGAAAGTGTCCACGGGTTTTAATTTTAATCGGGTGATCAATTGTATTTAGATCAGCGTTGTATCCTAAAGTTGCCGGGTGGTATTGGGAATCCTCCCCACGATCCTTGAAAAGTTTCTTGAAGTCCCCACGTAAATTCAACGTGAGTACCTCTTCGGTATCAAAAAGATTGGGAGACTGGCCCAGAGTAGTGTTCAAAAGAAATAAAAAGACGAACAAAGAAAGCGTATGCCTTATATCTCCATTTAAAAACCGGGCGAAATGGAAATATATGATGGTCGTTGTTTTGGAAAGTTGGATCATGTAGATCTTTTATGGTTTTTCTAAGTTAAGGAAATATCTGCCAGATTCAGTGATCGCACGCATAGCATTTTAAATGTTGGCAAATGGTTAGTTGCGTCACAAGTGCTGCAAAATTGGCAAAATGTTACCGGACTTGATGGTTTTTACAGCTACGTGAGAGCGGTTTTGCAGTGCAATCCCCGAATTTACGCTTCTTCAATTTGTGATAAATATCATTTTTAAGATGCTATACTTCGAATAACTTTAATCAATATTTTTTTGAATGATAAAAACCAATATAGTATGAAAAAAAGAGTCCTAATTATGGGTGCGGCCGGTAGAGATTTCCACAATTTCAATACGGTTTATCGCGATAAGGAAACCTATGAAGTAGTAGCTTTTACGGCAGCTCAAATTCCGGACATCACTGATCGTAAATATCCAGCTGTTTTGGCCGGTAAACTATATCCGAATGGAATTCCAATCTACGATGAAAAAAACTTGGAAGAACTCATTATTGACTTAAAAGTTGATGATGTGGTATTTGCCTATTCCGATGTTTCCTATGAGTACATCATGCATAAAAGTGCTTTGGTAAATAAAGCTGGTGCCAATTTTGTTTTACTCGGGACAAAAGACACTTCTATCAAGAGCGTAAAACCAATAATCAGTGTTTGTGCAACCAGAACAGGTTGCGGAAAAAGCCAGACCGCTAGGCAATTGGTAGAAATTCTGATGCAAAGTGGTCTAAAAGTAGTTGCTATACGCCATCCTATGCCGTATGGTGATTTGGCGAAACAAAAAGTGCAACGTTTTGCGACTGTTGAAGATCTAAAAAAGCATGATTGTACCATTGAAGAAATGGAAGAATATGAACCTCATGTGGTCCGGGGAAACGTTATTTATGCAGGAGTCGATTATGAGGCGATTCTTCGCGCTGCCGAAAATGATCCCGATGGTTGCGATGTTATTGTATGGGATGGTGGAAACAACGATTTTCCATTCTATGCCACGGACTTACACATCACGGTAACCGATCCCCATAGAGCAGGGCATGGCATGCAGTACTATCCGGGAGAAGTTAATTTAAGAATGTCGGATGCAGTGATTATCAATAAGATTGACACTGCAAAACCAAAGGGAATAGCCAAAATCAGAAAAATGCTTGCTGAAATAGTGCCTAAAGCAATTGTTATTGATGCTGCTTCGCCCATAAGTGTTGTTGATGCGTCGTTAATTCGTAATAAAAAGGTGCTGGTAGTAGAGGATGGTCCTACACTAACGCACGGAGGAATGAAAATTGGCGCGGGAACAGTGGCAGCTCAAAAATTTGGCGCTTCAGAAATAGTCGATCCCCGGCCTTACTTGGTTGGTAAACTAAAAGAGACTTTCGATATCTATCCTGGCATAGGAATGGTACTACCGGCTATGGGATATGGTGAAGAACAACTACGGGACTTGGAAGCGACCATAAATGCCTGTGATTGCGACACGGTGGTAATTGGTACGCCTATTGATTTGAATAGGGTAATTACAATCAATAAACCGAGTACGCGGGTTTCTTACAATCTTCAATCAATAGGTAAACCTACATTTAAAGATGTTGTGGATGACTTTTTGACGAAAAAGGGAATTGGGAATCAAATGGAAGAAATGGTTACTGATTTTTAGAATTCATGCGACCTTAAAGGCATTCGATTTTATGGTTTTAAAAAACTCACCCAACAAAAGGGTGAGTTTTTTTAGTCCCATATTAATCCATAGATTTTGAGTAACGGAAAAATCAGTAAACGATAACTTCAGTAGGAAATCTGATTTGAACAGATCAAATGGTATACAGGCAGTGGTGAAGCTACCTATGATTCATTAGCTATGATTGCGAAGCTTCCGCCATTTTCCCGGGAGTTAAGCTAGTATTAGAAATTAAATTCGATTTGGAACTGTAATTTATTATAATGATGATGACCACATTATCCAAGGTGTTGCAAGAAGGAAGATTATCGTATTCAGGACTGTAATTACGGCACCTTGATAATAGATATCCCTAGAGGGTAAAAAGCCGCTCCCGACAAACAGAATATTTGAACTGGAAGCCTGCGGTGTAATCGCAGCAAATAAATTGGTGGCGAACGAGAGCATGAAAGCCATTAAGGCAGCGGGTACTCCGGCATTGACAGCCACCTGTAAAAAAACAGCGTACAAAGCCAGCAAATGAGCAGTCTGACTCACAAACAGGTAGTGTATCATAATATACAGAACTGTCAGCAGGATGTAAACAGTAACCCAATTATACCCACTGATATAGGCCGATAACTGAGCGCCCAGGATCTTCATAAATCCCATATCATTCAATGCTGTACTCATCATGTACAAAATAGCGAACCAAATGTAGGTTTCGAGCGCGTCTCCACCCCCTTCCCGAATGTCTTCTATGGTGTATATATTAGCCAATATGAGGATCGATAACCCAAGAAAGGCCACAATCGCCAGGTTGATATTCAACACCGGGCTAAAAGCCCAGAGGAGTATCATGCCAAGAAATGTACCACCCATGATCCATTCCTGCCTACTCATAGGTCCCATTTCCAGCAATCCCTTCCTTGCCATTTCGGGTGCTTCAGGAGTGTATTTATTTTCCGGTGGAAATAGTTTGTATAGTACGAAAGGAATGGCGATAAGCGCTACAATACAAGGTACCGAAGCCACGAAGAACCAATTCCCAAAATTCATGTTCACGCCAAACTGTTCAGCAATTCCGACGCCTACGGGATTGGCGGCCATGCCGGTTAACCATAGGGCCGAACTAATCGTTTGACCGGCGATGTACGTCATCATCAGATAAGTTCCTGTTCGCTTTCTTCCTTCAGGCGTGGGTAGGGATCCCGTGTCTAGCGACAAAGCATGGGTTATGGGATACATAATTCCAGAGCGGGCCGTGTTGCTAGGGATAGAAGGTCCAATGATGGTATCTGTAATTACCAGACAGTACCCAAGGTTCAATGTTGACTTCCCAAACCTTCGAATGAGTAGAAAGGCAATCCGCCTTCCCAACCCCGATTTAATAATCCCTTTTGCGACCAAAAAAGCGGCCAATATGAGGAGTATAAAACTTTCTGAAAAGCCTGAAAAAGCTTTTTCGGCTGGAAGGACCCGCAATAGGACCACGGCTACCAAGGCGATGACAGAGGCTGTAAAAATTGAAAGGGCCTCCAATAAAACGCCTATGATGGCTGTAATAAAGATGGTGAACAAATGCCAGGCATCGGGAGTAATATCCCAGGGAATAGGCAGATTCCAGATTAGTATTCCAATTGCCAGGGTGGCAATTCGTTTTATCCAGCGAAATTTCAGATGGTTATTAGATAGTTCTTCCAATTTGGTTGAGCGTATTTGGATAGTTTATATTCCCATTTTTTATTAAGTGGTTTGCTGTCCCAGATCAGCTTTTTTGTTCATTGAATCAACGGAAAGATACAAATTGTAATATTAAACTCTGTTCTTAGCGTACTAGTTACATAAATAAAATAAGGGTAAGTTCGAATAAACCAAGTAAAGGGCGCTAGCAGACCTTGGAAGGCATTAAAAAATGGATCGATTTCGGCAAGATGCTTAGGGTTGCCGGGGCAAGGCCAACATATTCGCCATCGGCCTCAATACCACAAGGATCCTTGCTTTCTAGCAACAGTTCGTGCGCATCCTGGTAGCTCACCTGTGGATGGTTGATTTTGACCCCTTTTTTCTAATTAGGCAGGTTTTTTAAATAGTCCCAGATGCTCAAATCCCCAAAGATGGCAACCTCGAACTGCCCATCGGCAAGATTGGCATCGGGTGCGATGCAGATGGCGTTTCCAAAGAAACGCCCGTTGGCCACTGCCATTTGCAGCAGTCTGCCTTTCCACTGCCAAGTGGTACTTGTACAGTTCACCTCTTTTTTCACATAGCCAACAAACCCTTTTATAATATGTTTGAAATAATTAATACGCGGGCCCAATACACTTGATGATTTTTCCAGGTTCTGTGCCACTTCGGCACCCAGCCCAATTCCTGCTATATTGATGAAATAGTGCGTTTCCTGGGTCTGGTGAAGTATAATTTTCCCAAGGTCTATCTTTTGGGTGGTATTGGTTTGGATCAGTGCAATTAGTGCCTCAATCGAATTGGAAATACGCGCCGTTCTTACAAAATCATTGGCCGAACCGCATGGAAGTAGCCCTATAGCCGGGTATTCAATGGCTGGTAAGTTACTTTGAAATACGCCATTGATAAGCTCATGTAAGGTACCGTCACCCCCAACGGCAATCAAATAATCGCAGCCGTTTTCAGTGGCCTGTTTAGCCAATTCCATGGCATGTTTTCTTCGCAGTGTTGTGATGAATTGAGTGCTTCCCAAACCACTCTGTTCGCAGTATTTTTCAAGCCTAGGAAGAACTTTAGCCAACCGGTTGTTCTTGTTGTTGACTACAAACACGATTTTCATTGGTGCTATTTTTTTTGCCAAAAAAGGTAGGCATAAGTATTTGAAGTAGTCCAATTATCCATTGACTTTTCATATTCTTCAAGGCACACAGAAGCTTGTAAACATGAACTTCATGGGTCTGACTTTATGGATAAATCAATTATTGAACCCATACTCCAGCTTGTTCGGCAATTCAAAACAGGCCTTGTCCACCAATAGGGGTAGGGGATCAGTGATTTGTGCCAACGGTCTTACGGCCTATTCACTACGTAAAATTTTCTCCATTTTTCTGCCTCTGGCCAATTCTTCTACTAATTTGTCTAAATACCTCACCTGTTTTGTTAATGGATTTTCTATTTCTTCTATCCGATACCCACAAATCATTCCTTTAATGAGGTGCGCATTGGGATTTAATTCAGCTCGCTGAAAAAATGTCTCAAACGTCACTTTCTCAGTAACGAGTTCTTGAATTTTGTTTTCATCAAACTTCGTCAGCCATTCAATTACCTGATGTAATTCTTCTCTTGTTCTACCTTTTTTTTCGACTTTGTTGACGTAGTGGGGGTAGACCGAGCCGAATGTCATTTTTGCCACACGTTCATTATGCTCCGGTGTTGTTTTCATAGTCCCATTGTATTTTTTTCTATTGACCTTTAATACCTTCAACGGCGTATATCACACGTTTTAATGTGCTATATTGTTGTTATATACCTTTTAAAACACAAGTCTCAATCCACATCAACTACTTGCCATTTTTCACCTTAAAGATAATTAAATCGATTGTCATGAAACGTAATCAATGACTTTCTATTATCTAACCAAAACTTCAAAATTTCTTTATATACATCCTTGGACCATGGAGTATTAAAATAGACATAAATAGCTAATGGAGAGAGATTTAAGCCTTCGAAGGAAGTCAAAGCTGTTAACATCAAATCCTATCTTCCCAAGCGCTTCAATTTCACCAAATACCGATGGTGGAACAATTTCATCCGTATGTGTGGCTGTTGTCGGTTAGCAAACCGTTCGACAGCTGGCTACAATTAAAGCAAAGGAATGCGCTTAGCTGACATAGCCAGCCCGGATGACGTCAGGAAAAGAATCATTTTAGAAGATTCATTCACATGATATGAATTTAAAGTTGAAGAACTTTTTTCGACCTACTGCTTTCTGAACAACAGGGCATAAAAAAATAAGGCAGATTGTTGATATGAAATTTCATTCTTTCCTTATCGGTTTAGGCACACTTTCGTTAGCTGTTGTTTCGAAATTTAAATTTAATACGTTTTATAAATTTTCATCAAAAATTAGATACGTAACAAACAACAATAAATAGATAGTCAAATAGAACAGGTAGAAGTTTCTAAGCTTTTTATATTTCAAATTCTCAGGATAGATATTTCCAAAAAGACCTTTAATTTCTTTCCAAAAATAAGGCTTAATGTTTATTAACCAACTATCTGTTTGATAGACGATTTTGCGGAATTTACTTCTATAATAACCTAATGGCAGACCCCAAACAATAAAAAGTATAAACCAAATATTTTTAGCGATAAAATCCATTATCATTTATTTTTTGGGGAACCATGGGAAAAAGGAATTGGTTTTTTGAATGTAATCCCTGTATTGCGGTTTTGTATGTTTTAAAGTTTTTTCAAGCAAGGTCACTCCAGATATTTTGATAATCAGTATGGTCATTACAATAGAACCAATTATCTGCCAGTAACTGCCAGCTGCCATACTAAAAATGGCATATGCCCACCAAACTGCTGAGTCCCCAAAATAGTTTGGATGGCGGGTGTATTTCCAAAATCCTGTATTTAATACTTTTCCTTTATTTTCAACATTCCTTTTAAAACGCGCCAACTGAAAATCGCCACCGGCTTCAAAAGTAAATCCAATAAGCCACACTGCTATTCCTATATAATCGAGTAAAGTAAGGTCTCCCGAACTGGCACTTGAATTAATTCCTAAAAGGGTTAAAGAAACAATCATAATCAAGACTCCTTGTAATAAAAAAGTTTGAAAATAACTAAACCACCAATAACGTTTAGGACCATAATTTCTTCGGAATTCCTGATATCTGAAATCCTCCCCTTTACCAATGTTTCTATACGCAAGATAAATAGCAAGTCTAAGCCCCCAAATGCTAACCAAAGTTAAAATCAATATTTTTCTGGCATTTAGTTCTCCTGACATAAATACATAAAACGCATTAACTACCACAAACCCCAGTCCCCAAAAAATGTCTACAATACTTACGTTTTTTATAAAAATACTACCTATCCATAACAGAGTTACAAGAACTAAAATGATTAAGGCTGCTTGAGAAAATAGATCGATCATTTCGAAGTATTACTTGTTAAACAATAAAGCTAAGGACAGCAAGTGCAATTACAGCAATAGTATATATTAAATGTTTTAAAGATCTATTTTTCCCTTTTTTTTGGAATTTTTCTAAAGAAGTTTATCCTTGTTTGTATGTTGATCATAATGAATCACAACGGTAACGCTTAAAATTTTGCGATCCGATAGCGTGGCTATGATTTTTTAGTGGGTGTTTTTTGGAATTATTCTTTAGTCTGTTTAAAGGTTTCAGTATAATTTGATTTTAAATGTAAATCCATTTGAGGAAAAGGTATGGCTATCCTGTTTTCAGCAAATTTTTGATTAATAATTCTGCGGATATCGCTTTTTACTTTATTTATCCTGAATATGTTCTTGCTAAAAAACAAAACTTGAAAATCCAATGATGAATTTCCAAAATTAACTAATCGTGCTTCGGTTAATTCCCTGTCAGATATATCTGGATGTTCAAATGCACTTTCTTCCAAAATTTTTATTACTAAATCCACATCGCTGCCATAAGCAACACCAACATCAATTCTAAAGCGGGTTTTCTTTGTCTGGTGGCTCCAATTTATTACTTTATTGGTTGTAATTAATGAATTTGGAATTATAATTGAAATATCATTTGTGTTCAAGCCTTTGGATGTTCGTAATCCAATACTTTGAACTTTTACGATATCGCCATCTATTTCCAAGACGTCATCTATTTTTATGGATTGTTCTGAAAGCAGGATTATTCCTGATATGACATCGTTGAATGTTTGCTGTAATCCTAATCCAATTCCAACAAGTAAAGCAGCGGAACCGGCTATTAA
>JAHHKH010000216.1 GCA_018679695.1 Maribacter sp. | reverse complement strand
ACCCTGAGTCGCAAGGTTCAGGAAAATTCACAGCTTCGGAAATCATAACCTTAACCCCGGCACAACTTGTATCCGAGCATGGCAATCGTATACCAGCTGTTGAAAATTCGCAAAAGGAATTCAATGCAATTACAATAGTTCTTTCCCTTGGGAAAATGACAGACAGCGATTTGGCCACTATAAGTGCGAATCTTGAGAACTTTGCACGAAAATCTGCTCCAGACAACTCTTGGAACAGCTTGTATAATTTTTGGCAAGCTACCCAGGAAAAAGCATCACTTAATATTCAATTGTCGGACGAAAATTTGAAATAGAGGGTTAAAAAGTTTACCTCAAATCAATTTCAGGATATTCGAATATTAACGTTTATGTTCTGGACTATTGAAACCTGCTTTACACCCCGCTTGCCATTCATCTGGTTGGTTGCCATGGGCGGGGATTCCGTCATTATCCTTAAGCATACGCGCTAAATGCAGACAGTTCCAAACAAGAAAAGTCGTGTTTCTATTGGTGAAATCATTTTCAGGACCACCAGAACCTTCATCCCTATACGATGGCCCAGGACCTGCTTCACCCATCCAGCCCGCATCGGCCTGAGGTGGAACGGTATAACCTATATGTGATAGAGAGAAAAGTATATTCATGGCACAATGCTTAACCCCATCTTCATTTCCCGTGATAAGGGTAGCACCTACTTTGCCATAATCCCTATATTGACCTTTTTCATTGAATTGATGGGTATACCCATACATACGCTCCAAAGCCCTATTACAAACCGAGGATTTTTCTCCCAACCAGACCGAAGTGCATACAATCAAAATATCGCAAGCATCAATTTCTTTCTGTATTAGTGGCCAGTCATCCTTATCCCATTCCGGTGTTTTTGACATATCCATACCGAGCCCGGCTGGAATATCATAATCCACAGGTCGTATTATTTTAGTTGATGCACCATTCGCCTCGAAAATTCTTTGTGCAACATGAATTAAGCCTTCGGTATGTGATAGAACTGGAGTTCTATTTAAGGTGCAATTCAGGAAAAGCACTTTTAAGTCATCATATTTGGCTGGTGCATTGGAACATTGGTGTTCGGTCATTTTATTTAGTTGTTCTGACATAGTTGAAATTTTAAAATTGATATTGAAGTTGTTTTATAGAATTGAAGAGAACATGAATGATAAAGGCAATAAAAAACAAAAAGGCTATTTTTTATAGATCATTTTGCAGGTAGGACATTCCATTCCATACACAGCACTTTTAAGTTTAATTCCATTTAAATGGGTTACTACAAAGTCTTGAATAAAGGCATGTTTACTTTCTTTATTATTCACTTTGATCTGAATATCCTTGTATTTTTCGCGTATCACATTTCCATATTCCTGATCTCCCCAACAATTGGGACAAACACCCATAGGGGCATTTTCAAACTCATCGGTAATTTTTTTTCTAAAAAGGCGATTAAATAGATTTCTCATAATACTAAATTTTTAAAAGGGATATATGACCAGAGCCGTAATCTATGAGTCGCTCTTTTCTTAAATTACTTAAAATATTACTCACCGTTTGTCTTGAGGTATTGGTGAGGTTTGCGATTTCTTTATGTGAAAGCAGGTTTTTCGCAACAAACCTGTCATTTTTCTTTTCACCAAATTCATGTATATAATCTATTATGAACTCTTTAATTCGCGTTGCGCTATCCTTATATATTAGATCTTGGAGTCTACGTTCCAATTTCTTGATCCGTATTCCGTAAAGTTTGAGAATACCGTTTTTTAACGAATTGTGTTTTTCCATAAGCGTTTCCATTTGATTGGATTCGATGTGGCAGATAATGCTATCCTCTAAGGTAATTGCCATTTCCTCAGCGGCGGCTTCTTTATCATATAACGAGCGTTCGCCAAAAAGGTTTCCTTTTTTGACTATGAATTTAGCCGTATTATTGGTTCTATCGGCAATTTTCACTGCCCCTTTTTTGAGAAAATAAATACTCTTTTTACCCCTATTGTGGAGTTCAATGGTCTTACCTCTATCAAAATACTCCATTTCAAGCAACTCGCACATTTGCATCAATGAAGATTTTTCAAGTTTCTTGAACAAATCAAAACCTTCCAAAAACCAGTATTTTGTAAGTGCATTCATTAGTACTAAAATTGCGCTGCACTAAAGTACTGATTATTGGTTTTTCGTGTAAGCAGCCATTTTTGGAAAGTTACTTCAGGCGACATATAACCTAAAATGTACGCTAATGTCTTAGTTTGATTTTTTCTACAATTGAATTGATGATCATTGGGGCATGTATACGGGAGTTTTCTATAAACCATTTATGGGTTTCCATTCCCCCACAAATCACACCGGCCAAATAAAGTCCATCGATATTGGTCTCCATTGTTTCCTGATTGTATTGCGGAAGCTTTTTTTCATCTTTGGAAAGCTGTATCCCCAACTTTTGGAGAAATGCGAAATTTGGCCTATATCCTGTTAGGGCAAGCACAAAATCGTTTTCAAGTTCTACCATGCCCTCAGGGGTGTCAACCAATATTTTTGATGGTTGAATCTCCTTGACATTGGCATTGAAATAGGCTTTAATGCTTCCTTCTTCGATGCGATTTATAATATCGGGCCGTACCCAATATTTAACGCGCCTACCCACCTCTGGCTCACGTATAATCAAAGTGACTTCGGCACCTTTGCGGTAGCATTCCAGGGCAGCGTCAATGGCAGAATTGCTGCCTCCGATGACAGCCAATTTTTGACTGGCATAAAAATGGGGATCTTTATAATAGTGTGAAACCTTATCTAGATCCTCTCCTGGGATATCGATCAGATTGGGTAAATCATAAAATCCTGTCGCAATGATTACATTTTCAGTCGAATATTGATTTTTGTTGGTAATCACATTAAAAACATCTTCGACTTTTTGAACATCTTCAACTTCTTCAAAAAGATTGATATTCAGATTATTGCTAGTCACAATCCGGCGATAGTATTCAAGGGCTTCGTTTCGTTTGGGTTTGGCCTCCTTACTTATAAAGGGTATATTATCTATCTCCAATAAATCTGACGATGAAAAGAATTGCATATTTATCGGATAGTTGAAAAGCGAGTTGACTATAGGCCCTTTTTCTATGATCACAAAGCTAAGCCCCTTTTTTTTGGCCTCCAATCCACAGGCGATTCCTATGGGGCCACCACCAACAATGACAACATCAAAATGATCCATTAGCCTGCAATCTCTTTTAATTCATGAATTGTTTGGGTTGGATTGTCACTTTTAAACACAAAACTACCAGCGACCAAGACATCGGCTCCTGCCTCAACCAACGCTTTTGCATTTTTCGAGGTTACGCCCCCATCGATTTCTATCAATGTTTTTGCCCTTTTATTATTGATCAATTCCTTAAGTGACCTTACTTTTTCGAAGGTGTTTTCTATAAAGGATTGCCCACCGAAACCTGGATTGACGCTCATCAAACAAACCAGATCAATTTCTTTTATGGTGTCTTCCAATAAACTAATGTTTGTGTGGGGGTTAATGGCGACACCAGCCTTCATGCCTTCAGCTTTGATAGCCTGTAGTGATCTGTGCAGATGATTGCAAGCTTCATAATGAACACTTAGTACGTTTGCTCCCAAATCGGCAAAAGCTTTGATATATCGGTCTGGGTCCACAATCATTAAATGCACATCCAATGGTTTCGTCGCATGTTTTTGAATGGACTTTAATACAGGCATGCCATAGGAAATATTGGGCACGAAAACACCGTCCATTACATCAATATGATGCCAGTCGGCCTCACTTTGGTTTACCATTTCAACATCCCGTTGTAAGTTGCCAAAATCCGCAGCAAGGAGTGATGGGGCTATTTTAGTAGTACTCATTTTTTAATACTCATGAACATTTATACAAAAGTAGTGATTTGCTATCGGTTTAAGTGGGGGCTCTGCAACAGAAAATGTCTAATTATTGTTCGGGAAGTACTTTATCAAATCACTTTCGGCAGCTAAATACCCAAAAGAGCTCCATGCCTTGCTTTCTGTTATTTCCTGCATCATTTCCTTTGCCTTTGGTTTGTCGTTGTTATAAAAGTGCCAATTGGCCAATCCGTAAAGTACCGCATCTGATGAGGGATTTCCTTTTTGGGTCTGTGCAAGGGAATCTATTGGTATTAACCCTTTATAAAATTTACATAATTCATAATAACTTTTATTTTCAATGATTTCGGCCCTATTGGAAATGGGTTCCAACATAGTATTGGCAAGTTCTTCATTACCCAATCTACGTTGTATCATATAGAGCCAATGCGTGCTCGATACGATATTGTCGTCGTTGTTTCCAGACTTACGGCATTTAAGGTAGGCATCAAATGCTTTTTCGTAGTCATGCACCAAGTAATAGGCTAACCCTAGATGGTACCAGATATTACCGTGTTTTGAAGAGACAGGAATATTCATGGCATTGGGTATGCCATCGGCCTCCATTTCGTTTTCAAGGCCATCGATAAGTTCACTTGCTTTTTTTAGGTCTTTGATTGCTAGATCATATTTTCGAAGAGAAATATAACGGTGACCACGATGTCGATATAATCTTGATTCCAACGGGAATTTCTCAATACCTTCGGTATAAATTTTTATTGCATTTTCATAGTGCCCTAAATAGGCCGTTCTCCTACCGTACCAAATAATATTTTCCAAGTCATTAGGATCATTCTCAAAATCATTTTTTGCCTTTTGATAAAGTTCCAACATTTTTTCGGCTGGTTTGGGAATGATGAATTCCTTACCCAGGGGAGTAGTGAATTTTTGAGCTGTTTTTTCAGCTACAACCCCTTTTTTGGGTTCTTTACAACCGATAAATATGAGTAAAAGGATGAATAAAACTTTATTCATATTAATTGTCTTTATAAACTTTATGATTAGGGTCACCACCAGCTTCCAGATACACGAATAAGTCTTTGATTTCTTTAGGATTTAATCTGTTTAACAAGCCCGAAGGCATTGGGGATAATGGGGATAATTCTCTTTTAATGATGTCGGTTTTGACCAAATCAACGGTATAGCCTTCATTAAAAGGGTTCGGCATGAGGATCACTATTTCCTCATTTTCAGATTTAATTCTTCCCGACAGTTTTTTACCATCTTTTAGATGGAATAGCGTATTGGCATATTGATCGGATATTTCATCGTTTGGACTATAAATGGCAAATAAAAGGTCATAACTGCTGAATTTATTCGAAACTTGGGTTAAATCGGACCCCATGGCACCCCCTTCACCTCGAACCCGATGGCACAAAACACACATGCCCGCTTTAAAGGCCCTTTCACCTTTGGAATAATCCGATTTGTAATCAGCCAATTCGCTTCCCCAAATCAATTCGCCCATATCACTGCCTTTGTATTGATTTCCCGGGCCAATAGGTTGTGGTAGGTCGGCAATTGCGGTTGACGGCGAATAAACACCGGATAACTCCTGAAAGTACGCTTTCTGTTCTTTTGGTACGTGCTCCATTGCGGCTAAGCGAATATTCTCCATCCCAGGTTTAAAACTTAAGCCACCTTTGGAATTCAGTACGTCATAAAACCATTGGAAGTATGTTGAACGGGCTTCTTTGGACCAGCCCTCTTCCGCATGGCTCAATAAAACCCCATAATAGATTGCTTCTGCAGGTGGCATTTTTGCCGTGATTTCCCTTATTAACGGACCGTATTGTTCGCTTCTTAAGGTAGTTTCCTTTGGCAGAAACCCATTAGAGCCCTTGATTGGATCTTGCGTATATTTTTCAAGTAGTTGTACCAATCTTTCAACGATGCCATCAGCTTTTAGATATAATAATAGTTGCCCCAACTCACGATTCAGGCTATTATTTGTATGCGGGAAATGGGAATCAAGCTTTTCAACAAGTCTTGACCTATCTGCCTCATTAGGTGTTCCCATTCTAATAAAAAGTAGCTCGTAAGCCCGCAATAAATCGATTTGTTTCTCGCTTGTTAATTCTTCTAGTCTGATAGGAAGTAACTTGTTGATGATTTTTGACTGCAATTCTTTATTTGCTTGTCTGGCTAATGCGATTGCTGCTTCAATAAGTTTGTCTTGGTTCTTTTCCTTAAAAAAAAGATGCTGCCAATTGGTTGTTGCCTGGTTTTCCAATGCAATCCTTGCGGCATAACGAATGAAACGATCATCATGGTCCAAATTCGTCCATGCGAGGGGAACAGCCTCATCAGATAGTTGTGTATGGTACTTTTCTATGTCCTTACGCAATTTCCGTAATGCTGATGACTGACTTTCCTGCACTTTCTGAGATTCACTTTTATCAGGACCTGTATAACGTAATCGATACAAGTGCGAACGAAGTCTTCTACCACCAGTCGCAAAATACAAATGACCATCATTCCCTGCGATCATATCGGTCAAAGGCAACGGTGTGCCTGAAAGAAATTCGGTTCTCTGGGCAGAGTAACTGCTTCCATTGGGGCGTAATTCTGCAAAATAAAGTGTGCCAAAACTCCAATCCATAAGAAAGAGGCCATTTTGGTATTTGGCAGGAAAGTTTAGTGCTGCCCCAGAAAGAACTGCAGTTGGTGATCCTTGATTCATGTTATGGACTGCAGGAAGCGCATCGGGATAGTTGTCGGGCCATTTCCCTGATCCAGTTCGCCAGCCATACTCACTGCCACTAGTTACATGGCAAATGCGGGTGGGTCGATACCAGGGCATTCCAATGTCCCATTCCATATCGGCATCGTAGGTAAACAATTCCCCGTCTTGGTTAAATGCCATATCAAAAGGATTGCGATAACCAGCCGAAATCAGCTCCCAAGAAGTTCCTTCGGGATCGAATTTGGCAATCCAACCTCCAGGGGCTTTGATGTCGTTTGCATGGCCACGGGCATCCAAATACGGAGTGAATAGATTATCTTCCTGCCAATTGATGGGAAGTCTACTATTTCTAAGTAGCGATTCAGGAACCAAGGTATGATTCCCGGCTATGAAGTATAGTTCCTTTTCATCTGGAGAAAGAACCAAACTGTGCGGGCCATGTTCACCAGCTCCGTTCAGTTTTAACAACATATCAATTTTATCCAATTCCCCATCATTATCAGTATCGGTAATACGGTATACCCCACTACCGTTTTCCTCATCATCAGGGACATCATCTGACCAGCCCTTATTTACAGAAACATAAAGGCTATTGAATGCCCATAGTAATCCGTGGGCTTCACCTATTTGAAGAGTTAAGGAATGCACGTCTTCAGATTCAAGTACCCCATCTATTTCAGGAGCTTTGAAATAGTAGATTTTCCCATACTGATCACAGGCATAGATAATTTCATTCGGACCTTGTGCCAAGGCAACCCAAGAACCTTGCTTATGTTCGCTGGGCTGGTATAGTTCGTCCAGAACAAAATTTTCAGGAAGGTCAAATTCAATTGATTTTTCATCAACATCTTTTGATTTTTCAGTAGTACACCCAAAAAATACAAAAGCCAAAATAATAATAACGGTATTGGTAATTTTCATGGCATCGAATGTGGTTTAGTTATAAATATAAGCAATTGTAGCACTTACTTATTCTAAGTGATAATTAAGTGTTTACATAATCACGATCATTAAGTTTAAATGAGTTTGTAATTATGTATCTTTAGTTTAAATAATTTAATATGGATAGGCGTAAATTCATTAATGGTGCCGCAGCTCTAAGTATAGGTTCGGTAGCTATGGGAAACACATTGAAAGATAGTTCGGAATTGTTTGACAATGACACAATACCCATTAAAAAGATAAAGCACAATCCAATAGGCGTTTCCACCTATTCGTTTTGGCAGTTTGAAGGGCCAAAGGAGGATGTTCCCATGGAATATTGTATTGACAAAGCAGCAGCTATGGGATTTGATGGTATAGAGTTGCTTTTGGTCCAGATGTCCTCTGAAGATAATGCGTATTTACAAAAGTTGAAGAAACAAGCTTTTCATGCAGGACTTGATTTAATGGGATTTTCAACACATCAAGGGTATTTGAATCCGGATAAGGCCTACAGGGATGAAAATATCGCAAAGACCATACATCAAATAGAACTGGCCTATAAATTGGGTATTCCGACCATGAGATTGAATACAGGACGTTGGGGAACTTCAGAATCGTTCGATGCCTTAATGGCCAACAAAGGAATAGAACCAACGATTGAAGGTTATACCGATGAAGATGGATATGATTGGGTCATTGATTCCATTGAAAAGTGCCTACCCATAGCTGAAAAATGTGGGGTTGTACTTGGTTTGGAAAATCATTGGGGACTTGGTCGTACGGCTGAAGGTGTGAAGCGTATCGTGGATACGATAGACAATCCATGGTTACAGGTAACCTTGGATACCGGTAATTTTCTAGAGAATAGGGAAGAGCAAATGAAATTATTAGCTCCACAAACCTTTTTGGTGCAGGCGAAAACCTATTATGGGGGTGGAAAGTGGTATACTTTGGATATCGACTATCCAAAGATTGGAGAGATGATGCGAGCTCATAATTACAAAGGGTATATTTCCCTGGAATTTGAGGGTAAGGAAGATCCGAATATTGCTGTTCCTAAAAGTTTGGAAGTTTTACGCGATGCTTTTTACTATGAACTTGGGTAGGATTTACCTGGTAGTTTCTATCCCAAATGTTTTAAGCCTTCATAAACGACGATACTAACGGCATTTGCCAGATTCAGGCTTCTAATATGAGGACTGTATAAGGGAATTTTGTAGAGTTTATCGGCACATGCGTGAATGATTTCTCTCGGGAGGCCAGTAGATTCCTTTCCGAAAACCAGGAACATATTGTCTTTATAGTCAATAGTCCAATGGTTTTTCTCGCCATGACTAGAAAAGTAAACTATATTCTTATCTATCTGCTTGGCATAAAAATCCTCAATGCTTTCATAAATAAAAAGTGAGATATGGGGCCAATAATCCAACCCGGCACGTTTTAATCGTTTATCGTCCAGCTCAAAACCAAAGGGTTTTACCAAATGTAGGTTGGAACCTGAAGCCAATGCCAACCTTCCAATATTTCCTGTATTATTTGGGATTTCAGGTTCGAAAAGGACAATATTAAGAGGCATTGTTCTTTATGGATTTAAGATATAGTTGTTCTACTTTTTCTCGCGCCCAAGGTGTTCTACGTAAAAAGCTAAGACTCGATTTTATTGATGGATTGTTTTTGAAACAATTAATATTGATCTTAGCGGCCAATTCCTCCCAACTATAGTTCGCTACCAAGTGGTTTAAAATGTCAACAAGTTTGACACCATGTAATGGATTGTTGGGTTGTATTTTACTCATGAGTTCAAAATATTCCGACGAATCTTTACTACAAATTTACCTCATTGTTCATTACCGAATCCTATCAAATGAAAAACTCCGGTAATCAGCCGGAGTTTATTCATCAATCAAAAAACGAACAGTCATGATAAACTGTTGTTATGTTTCACAAATTACAATATATATGCCAAATTTCCAATATTAAGGATATTTAACATTTAATCTGCGTCTTGGTCTTAGCCAAGATAGGTCTTCAAAATTTTACTTCTAGAAGTATGTTTCAACCTTCTTATTGCCTTTTCCTTAATTTGACGAACCCTTTCCCTGGTTAGGTCGAAAGTTCACCAATTTCCTCAAGGGTCATTGAATGTTGTCCTGCCAATCCAAAATACAAACGAATAACGTCTGCTTCCCTTGGTGTCAAGGTTTCCAATGCACGTTCAATTTCAGTTCGTAATGATTCGTGCAACAATTCCCTATCAGGATTAGGCGATTCACCACTACGAAGTACATCGTAAAGGTTTGAATCTTCACCGGCGATCAAAGGCGCATCCATTGATACATGACGCCCTGAGTTTTTCAAGGATTGTTTGACATCCTCCACGGTCATATCCAATTCTTTTGCAATTTCCTCTGCAGAAGGCATTCTTTCATGCGCTTGCTCTAAAAATGCGAAAGTCTTGTTTATTTTGTTAATTGATCCAATTTTGTTCAAAGGCAAACGAACAATACGCGATTGCTCTGCCAATGCTTGCAAAATGGATTGACGAATCCACCATACGGCGTAGGAGATAAATTTAAATCCACGAGTTTCGTCAAATCGTTGTGCCGCTTTTATCAATCCCAAGTTTCCTTCATTGATCAAGTCTGGCAGCGTAAGTCCTTGGTTCTGGTACTGTTTGGCAACCGATACCACGAATCGGAGATTGGCCTTTGTAAGTTTTTCAAGAGCGATCTGGTCGCCTGCCTTGATGCGTTGTGCCAATTCTACTTCTTCATCTGCAGTAATCAAGTCTACTTTGCCAATTTCTTGCAAGTACTTGTCCAAAGATGCGGTTTCCCTATTGGTAACCTGTTTTGTAATCTTAAGCTGTCTCATCTACTGTGTTTAAGTTCAAGTTGCATAGACTG
>JAHHKH010000214.1 GCA_018679695.1 Maribacter sp. | reverse complement strand
TAGTAGTACTGCTGAAATAGAGGATTATCTGTCAGTCTTTGGAAACAAAAAGAAACTGACCGCTAGTCTTAATTATTATCGCGCTAATTATAAGCTTTTAAAAAAATCGGCCAAAAGACAAATGCTGGGTGAAATCAATGTTGCAACACTATTTATTTGGGGTGAAAAGGATATGGCAATTGGATCATTTGCAGTTGAAAATGGGCATAAATTCATGAAGGGTGATTATGTGTTTTTGAAGCTGGATGCCGGTCATTGGCTAATTCAAACGAAATACAAAAAAATTAGAACCGCGCTCGGCGAGCATTTATTGAAATATAAAGGTTCAACCTAAAAAGACGTATTTCAGTGAACAAAATTGTATGCTCCTTAAATAATACCTTGTAACCAGCCTTAAAAATATTGTTGTACGTGTATTGTTGCTATTTAGTTAGGCTTTTCCCTATTTAAAATTTTACTATTTTTAAACAACATGCCAGTGGCATGGTCGAAGGTGATGGTGTCAACCAAGATGAAGCACATAGTATTACTATTATGAAACTTGGCAACATGTACCAAAAACCAATTGAATAAAACTTATATAATCTAAAAATAGCGATTATGAAGACAATGACTTGTAGACAATTAGGGGGCGCATGCGACCTCGAATTTCATGCAGATACTTTTGAGAAAATGGCTGAGCAAAGTAAAAAACACGGCATGGGAATGTTTCAAAAAGGTGACGAGGCACATCTTAATGCTATGCGAACAATGAAAGAACAAAAGCAAACTCCTGAGGCACTGACGGAATGGTTTGACAAAAAAAGGATGGAATTCGAGGCGCTACCGGAAAACAAGTAACCGGAATAAAAAAACAACATCATACAATATAGGCTTAATCCATTTGACACTTTTATACCAAATGAAGTTTAAAAGTAGAAAAGACATTTTGTTCAGTACAATACTACTAGGAGTTCCATTCTTTGTTTTAGGTCTTACCGCTGACGGTATAATCAAAGGGGAAATGACAAAGGGCGAATACTGGGTATTGCCTTTGGTTATAATTATTGTTGGTTATATTTTATGGTTCTATTATGGCACCAATTATGAATTGAACAAAGATGGATTTGTCTATAGAAGTGGACCTATCAACGGGAAAATCAATCCCAATAGAATAAAGGAAATTGTAAAAGGGAAAACGCTTTGGATGGGATTCAGGCCGGCAACGGCCAGAAAGGGGTTGATTATAAAGTATGACCAGTTCGGTGAAATCTATATAAGTCCAAAAACCAACGAAGCTTTCATCGAGCAAATACTGGTAATAAATAGGAATATCAAAATAACCGAATAATGAGCTACTCCATTACGATGTGCCCCCTATGAAAGGTTTTTTGCCTCATCGCTGGTAGCGTTATATGTTTTATCTGTTCAACTTCTTTTTGACCAATTGGAATGAAAAAAATCAAGGTCCATACCCATCCCTCGGTTCCCGGGAAATTTAGATCCTACCCAGAGAAAATTCGGTCTAAAATTGATGAACTGCGCCAATTGATCATTGAAACTGCCGCTGAAATTGACACCATCGAAGAAATTGAAGAAACCTTAAAATGGGGTGAGCCCAGTTATATGGCAAAAAATGGAAGCACGATTAGAATAGATTGGAAAATAAAAACACCGCAGCAATATGCCATGTATTTTAAATGTACAAGTAAATTAGTCCCTACCTTTAAGGAAGTTTATGGTCGTACTTTTGATTATGAAAAGAATCGTGCTATTCTTTTCAATTTAAAAGATAAGATTCCAAGGAACCATTTGAAGGAGTGTATTCAACTGGCATTACAATATCATTCAATCAAAAAATTACCTAGATTAGGCAAATAATCCTACAATAAACCAAAACCATGAAAATTAAAAACAAATATTTATTCGCAATCGCTTCCCTTTTTCTTCTCATCAATAGTTGTGGACCCAAAACAAACCCAGATGCCGAGAAGGAAGAATGGATCAGTCTGTTCAACGGCAAGGATTTAGAAGGTTGGACACCTAAGATAAGAGGATTTGCTTTAGGAGATAACCATAAGAATACTTTTAAGGTCACTGACGGAAATCTCAGGGTATCATACCAAGAATACGATTCTTTTGATAGCAAATTCGGGCACCTTTTCTATAAAACCAAATTTTCACATTATCGCTTAAAGGCCCAATATAGAATGGTAGGGGAACAGGTCAATGGTGGCCCGGGAT
>JAHHKH010000213.1 GCA_018679695.1 Maribacter sp. | reverse complement strand
GAACAGGATGGCGGCTGTTTGGTCTGGGGCGGCACTGCCGAATTAAGCCCAGCGGACGATATTCTTATAAAGGTGGAAAAAGCCTTGGATATTGATAGTGAAGGTCAACTGATTGCCTCGGTATTGTCTAAAAAAGCGGCCGCTGGTGCTACCCATGTAGTAATCGACATCCCTGTGGGAGAAACGGCCAAGGTGCGCAGTGAAGAAGCCGCAAGAAAACTTAAGGAACATATGGAAGCTGTAGGCAATTCGGTGGGGCTCAAAATAAAAGTGGTCATTACCGATGGGAGTCAGCCCGTGGGAAGGGGTATCGGCCCCAATTTAGAAGCAATTGATGTTTTAAGTGTTTTGCAAAATGAAGAGGATGCACCACAAGACCTTAAAGAACGGGCATTATTGTTGGCGGGGCATCTCCTGGAACTATCGGAAAAAGTGAAACCTGATAAAGGCCTTGAAACAGCGAAAGAACTGCTGGAAAGCGGAAAAGCTTACAAAAAATTCGAGGCCATATGCAAGGCCCAAGGAAGATTTTCAAAAACCTATGTTGCCCCTTATCAATTTGAGATGCATGCACCTAAACGTGGTACGGTCAAAAAAATAAACAATCGAAAGATTGCAAAACTGGCAAAACTATCGGGGGCACCACAATCCAAGTTGGCAGGTATTTCAATGAATGTACACTTGGGCCATAAAATAGAAAAAGGAGAGTTGCTCTACAAACTCCACGCTGAAACACATGGGGAATTGAACTATGCTCTGGAGTACTACCAGAATCACGATGATATCATTGTAATTGAATGAGCTATGGACGAAAAAGACAAAATATTGGTAATCGGGGGGTACGGTACCGTTGGGGCCATCGTGTCGCGACAGCTTGCTTTGAGATACCCTTCAAAAATTATCGTTGCCGGCAGGAACAAGTTGAAGGCCGAAAATTTTATTCAAAGGAAAGGACTCATTGCCAAAGCCATTTCCTTGGACATCGAAAATGAAAGATTCGAAAATGTAAACTTTAGTGAGATACATACAGTCGTGAACTGTATAGAGACCATGAATATTTCTTTTATTCTCGAATGTATCCAGCTTAATATAAATTACACGGAGGTTGGCACCTCCTTCATGACACACAAACGATTTTATGAAATATCGGATTATATTGACAATGCGGATTGCTTGGTTATTCCCAGTGTTGGTTTGGTGCCGGGTCTTTCCAACATTTTTGCGTTTAACGGTGCCAAACAATTTTCCGAAGTAGATGAAATACATACCTATGTGATGCTTGGCCTTGGAGAGGCCCATGGAGTTGATTCTATTCGATGGATATTGGAAAATGCTGGCAGTACCTTCAAGATAAAGACAAAGGAGGGCAGTGTTGCTGTGAAAGGTTTTACCCGACCAAAATCGACCAAGTTGTTGAACGAACAGAGGGAACGTACTTTTTATCTGTTCGATTTTTCGGACCAACATACCATTCCGCTCATTGTGAACACCGAAGCCATAGATACTAGAATTGCTTTTGATTCCAAGGTTGTTACCTATTTGTTCTCCCTGCTCCAGAAAGTGGGTGTCTCGAAGTGGTATAAAAACCTAAGCCCGAAAGGATTTAAAAAGATCTTGGATCTCGCTCAGATAGGATCGGAGCAATTCGGCTTGCAAACGGAGATTAAGGGAAAGGACGGTTTAGGGACCCAATGGGCCATGAAGTATTTGGCGACCGGCAAGAACGAGGCCATGGCTACCGCAACGGTTACCGCCTATACAGCAGAATTGATGTACTTGAATAAGGGCCTAAAGGGATTCAAACATATTGAAGAAGTCTGCGATTTTGATGAATTGAAGGCCTATTTGGAAAAACATAATATTAGAATTTTAAATACTAACGATCATGAAAACGATACTGTTCAGCCTTCCAGGGAATCAGGAACTTACGAAACTTCTAGCTAAAAAAATGAATGCAGAGATCGGGGAATGCTCGTTGCGTAAATTCCCTGACGGCGAATCCTACACACGTATCCTTTCTGATGTGAAAGAAAAATGTGTTGTAATGGTCTGTACCCTGCACGAACCGGACGAAAAATTGTTACCACTCTACTTCTTGAGCCATACGGCCAAATCATTGGGCGCAATGTGCACCTGTTTGGTGGCACCCTATTTGGCATATATGCGTCAAGACAAAGTGTTTCATAAAGGGGAAGGGGTTACCTCTACGTTTTTCGGAAAAATGATTTCAGGATTTGCCGATAGCATCACTACCATTGACCCGCATTTGCATAGAATAAGTTCTTTGGGTGAGGTATACGATATTCCGAATAGGGTTATTCATGCCGCGGATGCTATCGCCAAATACATCAAGGAAAATATACACAATCCGGTACTGATAGGCCCTGATTCCGAAAGCGAACAATGGGTCTCAGATGTGGCAAAAAAAGCAGGGGTCCCGTTTACCGTATTGCAAAAGGTTCGTCACGGCGACCGCGATGTTGAAGTTTCCGTACCCGATGTGGAGAAATATAAAGAATCTACCCCGGTCTTGGTGGATGATATTATATCTACGGCCCGGACTATGATCGAAACTACAGAGCATTTGAAAAATGCCGGAATGAAACCAGCAATATGCATCGGTATTCATGCCGTTTTTTCCGGAAATGCATATCAAGACCTTTGGGATGCCCATATTGAGAATATCATTACATGCAATACAATTCCACATCAATCCAACGGCATTGACCTAAGTGATATCATTGCCCAAGAAGTAGCAGAACTGATGCACCATACATGAAAATAGGCTTTTGTATATCGACCCTTTTATTCGTATCCCTTTCGGCGCAAGCCCAGAAAGAAATGCTTATCGGCCAATTGGTCAATAGATCTGTGGTTCGAGAAAATTTCGATGAAAATGGAGTTTTTCTGAACAAGCAAACCTTTCAGGCGGGAACGTTAAAAGAAACGGATGAATATTATGAAATTGAAGTGGTAACCGAGCTATTCGACAGAGATGGAGATTCTACGGATAAATATTCTACCAACTATCGTTGTAGGCCCGATGAAGCCAGCGTAATGGTAATGGCTTTCCCCTTTTTCAATCCAAAATCAAAGGTAACCGAAATCAACACCAACTCCGAGAATTTCAATGAGCTGTACGATTTGGATAATTTGGAAGATGTCGAACTGGAAATGAATTTCGATTCAGGGTTACTGGACTTCTTTGGCTCAAAAAGCAAGATCAAAATTTATGATCGGATTTTGGACTCTAATGGAACCGGTAAAAGCATCAGATCCAGACTCAATGTTAAGGCCTATGCAATAGGCATACGTTTTAAACAGCTAAACTATGTCGTAAATGAAGATCTGAACGGTAAAGGATTGCTGTCCTACCAGAAATTCACAGAAGAAGACGGCAGCTATTTTACAATGACCTATAAATAAGAATCAATGAAAAGTTATGATACACTTTCCGAAGCGATACAAGAC
>JAHHKH010000184.1 GCA_018679695.1 Maribacter sp. | reverse complement strand
ATTCGGACAGCCTAAAAACATTGGAATTTTTCAATCTTTTGAAAAGTAAGATAAAGCTGCCTGATTGAGGACTTAAGGTAGTTATTAAAGAAAACCCTATAGTAATATGCTATCGGGTTTTCTTTTGGAAAAGCTTAAGATTAAATTATCATATTAGGTTAAAAACCAGGGGATTAGAAATAAGTAAGTAATAAATTCGTTAAAAATGTGGATGTTATACAAATGAATAAATTAATTTATGGGTTTTCATCAAACCAAACTTTACAAAGACCTAATCTTTTACTGGCATGAAAAAGCGCATAGTTTTAATTCTGATAGGCTTCTTTGGGGTTAGTTCAAGTATTCAAGCCCAGGCAAGTGTGGATATCGATGGTCGACTTCAACCTATTTTAACCGAGTTTTTTGAGCAGTGTAAGAAGTATGATATAGACTATCATTCAAAATTATTTCAGTTAAAAAACATAGATATTGTTAACCATTTACCGCTTGAAGAGAATAATACGGTATTGGGCATGGTCTCAAGGGATGAGGCCGGGGAAATAGATAATATCTTTATTAATTGGGCGGCTTTGTTGGATAGCGAAATTCTCAAAGTAGTCGCTTTTCATGAATTTGCACACCATTTTCTGGATTACAAACATAGCTGTCAGGATTGTGAGGAAATTATGGCGGAAACCAATGTAAGTTACTTCGATATTGCCCGTGATTGGGACAATCAGGTTAAATTGCTGTTCACTACTTCCCCCATATGCTTAGCGCAGCATAAAGGGAATGCGATTGCCACTAAAATTTAATTTTGATTTGACATAAAACTAATAGAACTGTGAGTTCACTTTAATCCAAAGGAGCGATTTGACCCTTGTTCTTTGCTGCCAAATCTTTGTCAATGTCTTTATTGGTCGAAGCATTGTTCTTGGATGAACTACTACTAATTACCTGTACAGATAAGAAAACCAAAAGAATAGCTCTAATTTTTCGTAAGGATATGAATCTTCTCCCTAGGGCAAGGAATAGATCATTAATCTTACGGTTGACCATAAAATCAATTACCTTCGAAAGATAATTTATATATTACATCCAAAATAAACTATGGTTCTTATCGCTCAAATATTGGGTGCCTTATTTGGTTTACTCGCAATAGTTTTTGGTGCTTTTGGCGCGCATGCCCTAAAAAAGTCTTTGGATAGGGATCAACTCCGGAGTTTTGAGACCGGCGTAAAGTATCAAATGTATCATGCCATATTATTATTGATACTAAGCTTTAATTTAAACCTGGATACATCAATGGAACAATACATGGTCTATTGTTTTGTCTTTGGGATCCTTTTATTTTCATTCAGCATTTATGCCTTGGTGATCGGAAAATCCAAAGGAATAAAAATGAAGTTCTTGGGTCCGGTGACACCTTTGGGAGGTATACTTTTGGTTATGGGATGGGGGCTCTTGCTTTACTCCTTTATCAACAGCTTTATTTGACTATTATTTTGCTATTTGTTCTTCCGAGGTAAACTCCCTAATGGCCTGATTAGGTTCAATGATAGCGTATCCTTTCCAAAACTCGGGATTGTAATTTGGCATATAGGTGGGCAAGATGGTATTGTTCTCTGTAAATGAATCATAGGTCGATTGGGGGATAGATTCTGTATCAAAGACTACGAGTTCACGTTTATTTGCGCCAACTGTGGCCATATCCAATTTAAGCGAAAGCTCGTTTTGCTTGTTTCTTCCTTTGACATGCTTGTTCTTTTCAATGATCTTTAATGGTCTTCTAATTCCAACCCTAGTTCCATTTTCTTGTTCGAGATATCGAAGGTCATATTTTTTGTTGGATGATTTTGTGAAGATCATTTTCCCTTTGCCTAAAAAGCTATTCATTGAAATTCCAAGAAGATTGAATTTTTTGAGCGGTTTTATATTTTCATAATCCAAACGAAGTACTGCGAAATCATCAGAATTAATGTAGAGTTTACCTTTGTAATCGGCCGAACCTTTTGGTTCAAAATGGAGTATATAAACGGCATCCTCTCCGATATAGGTAAAGTTTTCTATATGGAACTTATATTTTCTTGATTTCATGATAAAATTAAGATGCGTATCCTCCATATAAAACAAATCTTGCATCATTCCTACTATGTTTTTTTTTCGATATTTGGCAAAATTCGTCTTTCGTTCTTCTTCCCGTTTTTTCTTTTCCTCCAATTCTTTTTTTAAGGCAATCGCATCTGTTGAATCAATTTCTGTTTCAAAGATTTCATCAAAATCCTCTCCTTTGATTTTTGTACCGAATAATCCCGATTTAATTTTGAAGTATGAATCCCTTTTTATATTCGATTTTATTATTGTATTGAATTTTTCCTCAAGTTTCGTTAGATCAACCTCTTTACTCTTATCATAAAGTTCAGAAGCTTTTATCAAATCCATTTTTTGGTCACCCCCATTAGGATTGCCATACAGATCACATAATATTTCCGTGTAATAACTAGACTTTTTAGGAACGGTCCTTAATACACTATCCAAGAAGTTTTTGTTCAATTCCTTGATAGTGGATTTTAAGAATGTGTAATCTGTTTTACTAAAATCCTGAAAATAGGAATCCCTGAAAAACAATCTTTTTTTACTCAGATCTTTATTGTAGTTCTTCTCGAGATTGTCTTTTACCAATTCAATGATCTCATTGGCCGTATAATTTCTGTTGGTAACAATAACAGGATTTAGCTCAATGGCTTTTGGGCTTAAAAGAATTACATTATCGGTAAATTCCTTAATTGGTTTGGCTATTGCCGCATAACCGATACATGAAATAAAAAGCGAATCTGTTTCTGAAATATTCCGGTCCAACAAAAAACTGAACCTTCCTTCCTCATTGGTTATCACCCCTTTTTTCTTTATTTGGACCGTTACATAAGGTATAGGCTTTTGGGTGACCGAATCCAATATCCGGGAATTAAGCGTTTGACCATGTAGGATATTGAAAAAAACGGTCATAAATATGGCAATTAACCCTAGGATCACTTTGTTCATGATGTGTCATTGATTAGTACAAACAAACTAAAGCATAGTTATATGTATGCCCGTCCTATTTTAATTTTTTTTAGGACAGAATTATCATTTTTTTAAGAGGAATGGCCTGCAATGAACTAGACGACCATGAAGAAGTATTGTTACAGGATAATAGGATTGATGGTTTACTTTTAGCCAGGACAGGATGTCAGCGGCAACCACAATCTTTTTGGCCACAGACTTTGGAGGGTTCTTTTTTAGAGGAAAAAAGGGATTGCGGCAAAAAGAATTTCTTCACGATAAAGCCGATTGCTATCAATAAGATGATATAAACCATTATTTCTTGAAAAAGAACCATTTATTTAAGTATTTGATAAGCAATAAGTGCTACAATATAAGCAAAAAGACTCATAAAAACGAGTTGGGCTATTGGCCATTTCCACGAATTGGTCTCCCGCTTAACAATGGCCAAAGTACTCATGCACTGCATTGCAAATGCATAGAATAAGAGAAGTGATATGCCAGAGGCTAAGTTGAATAGCGGTTTTTTATTATCCTCATTGACTTCCGCGGCCATGCGGTGTTTTATGGTATCCTCCTCATCACTGCCAACACTGTAGATCGTTGCCAGTGTGCTAACAAAAACTTCACGGGCCGCAAATGACGTAATCAAGGCAATACCAATCTTCCAGTCATATCCTAAAGGCTTTACCAAAGGCTCAATGGCTTTGCCCATATTGCCTATATACGAGTTTTCGAGCTTAAAACTTGCGATTTCCTGGTTTTTGGCTCTTTGGTACAATTTGGCCTTGAAGAGGTTTATGGAATCTGTTGCTTGATTTGAATCAATGAGGTAAACCTGTTTGGTCATATTGTCTTGCAATGCATTTTGATAGGCTGCCAATTCATCTTCGATTCCTTTTTGATTGTAGGCCGACAACCCTTCCGAACTAATTTTATTTTCAATAATCGATTCTGCATTATTGTAATTATCAGAGATGCCATTGGATCCTAAAAACCATAAAATAATCGATATCGCCAAGATTATTTTTCCTGCACCGAAAACAAAGCTCTTTGTTTTTTCCCACACGGTATAGGCCACATTCTTTAATAAGGGAAGTTTATAGCTAGGCATCTCAACAACAAAGAAGGTTCGACTTTTGATTTTCAACACCTTGTTGAGTACCATTGCCGAAATTATTGCCGCACCAAATCCTATCAAATAAAGGAGCATTAAGGTCAAGGCCTGGTAGCCCAGTCCTAAAAAACGGCCTTCAGGAATTACCAAAGCAATAATAATTAGGTAAACCGGTAGCCTTGCCGAACAAGTGGTAAAAGGAGTCACCAGAATGGTGATCAACCGCTCTTTCCAATTTTCAATGTTACGGGTAGCCATGACCGCCGGTATGGCGCAGGCCGTTCCGGAAATCAGAGGCACTATACTCTTACCGCTCAATCCAAAAGGGCGCATTACCCGATCCATTAAAAACACCACCCTGCTCATATACCCTGATTCTTCCAATAAGGAGATGAATAAAAACAAGAATGCAATCTGCGGTATGAAAATAACGATACCCCCAATTCCTGAAAGTACACCTTCAGCGATTAAATTGGTCAATGTTCCGGCAGGTAATGAGTTTTTGACCCATTCACTTGCAGCGGCAAAAGACTCATCGATAAAATCCATCGGAACACTACTCCAATCATAAATCGCCTGAAATATGGTAAGTAGAATGACGAAGAATATAAGATATCCAAAGATCTTATGGGTCAATATTTTGTCAAGAGTTGCCTTTAAACCTTTGGCTGCATTGGCATCGACCTTATAAGCTTCCTTTAGTATTGAATTGATGAATTGATATCTAATGATCGTCTCTTTTTGCTGTAATCGCTTAAGTTCTGATTTGGTTTTCGTAGCAAAGGAAGCCGAATCTTTGATCAAGGTTTTCTCGATGGGCATAAAATTAACATCCTGGGTAATAACCAGCCAAAGTTTGTAAAGATCCTCTTTCGGGAATGCCTCTCTTAAGCGGTCAAAATATTCAGGATCAATCACCGTTGTATCTACATTTGGAGTAACAGATAAATTTTTATAATCGGCAATTAACTCCTTAAGTCTATCAATCCCTGTTTGACGTCTTGTGCTGACCAAGGCAATTTTGGTATCAAGTCTTTGCTCGAGTTTTTCAATATCCAGGCTGATACCCTTTCTAGACATTCTATCTGACATATTAATGACAAGGATAGTAGGGATTTTAAGATCTTTTATCTGGGTAAATAACAATAGATTTCGCTTCAGATTTTCAACATCGGAAATAACGATGGCAACATCGGGATGATCTTTATCATTTTTGTTCAAGAGTAGTTCAACCGCAACGCTTTCGTCCAGTGAAGTCGTGTTAAGGCTGTACGTGCCGGGTAAGTCCAATACATGTGCCTTAACCCCTCTAGGGAGCTTACAAATGCCTTCCTTTTTCTCAACGGTGATTCCAGGGTAGTTCCCAACTTTTTGATTAAGTCCGGTAAGTTGATTAAAAACAGAGGTTTTACCGGTATTTGGATTGCCGATGAGTGCGACATTTATTTGTTTACCCATAGACTAATCGTGTGTGATGATTTCCAGTTCGATCTGCTGGGCAACCGATCGTCTTATCGCAATATGGGATCCATTGACATTGATATACAAAGGGTCTTTAAATGGAGCAACTTGAACCAATTCTACCTCATTTCCAGGTAAGCAGCCCAATTCAAGAAGCTTAATAGGCAGTAAATCCTCTACAAACTCCTTTATTATTCCTCGTTCCCCTCGTCTGAGGTCTGCAACCGTGACTATCAATTTTTATTTAGATTGATTATAAGTAAGGGTAAAAATAGTGGAAAAAAGTGAATTAAGATGATAAAATCAATGCAAATCTTTATAGAATTTATTTGGAATAGGAAGCTTTAAGGATATCGAGATCTTCCATTAATTTATCTATAGCCTCGGTTTTGGTTCCATCATAAAAACCACGTATTCTTCGTTCTTTGTCAACGAGGATAAAATTTTCGGTATGTATCATATCAAAAGGCCCTCCATCACCTTCGGTCTTAACGGCAAGATATGATTTACGGGCAAGTTCGTATATTTCTTTTTTATCACCAGTGACCAAATTCCATTTCGCATCGTTCACTCCTTTTTCAAGGGCGTATTTTTTTAGTTGGGGCACTGAATCAATAATTGGGGTAACCGAGTGGGAAAGCAATAACACCTCATCATCATTGATTATTTGCTCTTGTATTGCAGCCATGTTCTTGGTCATTACAGGGCAAATGGTCGGACAGGTCGTAAAGAAAAAATCGGCGATATATATTTTACCGGAATAGTCTTTTTGGGTTATGGTCTTTCCATTTTGGTTTATCAGCGAAAAATCGGCAATGGTATGGTATTTTTTTATATGTTGTACGGTACTATCAACAAGTTCGGCATTGACCATTGATGGTTGGTAGATTGTCAGTGTTTTTTTTGGTTGTAGGGCATTGTAGAATAAATACATGATTACAATCGATAGTATCGAAAACACAATTGCAAATAATCTGTATTTGGCAAAAAAGGTGCGCATATACTTTTTGGCAAAGGTACACCAGTCTTATTCAGCTTTCAAATAATATATAATACCAAGCTCCTAAAATATTCATAAAAAGTTAGCCGGCATTAGAGATTCTTTTTGTAAGACCCTGTAAAAGTGTACTTTTGTTCGTTCAATTTTAGAAATTATAAATGAGTCCTATTCTAATTCAAGTCATACAGTTCTTTTTAAGTCTATCGTTCTTGATCGTGCTTCATGAATTAGGGCATTTTATTCCTGCCAAATTATTCAAGACCAGGGTAGAGAAATTCTATTTGTTCTTTGACATTAAATTTTCGCTTTTCAAGAAAAAAATAGGGGAAACGGTATATGGTATAGGTTGGCTGCCTTTAGGAGGTTATGTTAAAATAGCAGGCATGATCGATGAGAGTATGGATACCGAGGCCCTAAAGGAAGAACCTAAGGAATGGGAGTTTCGAAGCAAACCTGCTTGGCAACGATTGATCATTATGTTGGGTGGTGTAACAGTCAATTTTATCTTGGCTGTGATCATCTATGTGGGGCTTGCTTTTGCTTATGGTGATGAATACGTTCCTGCCGAAAGTTTAAAGGACGGTTTTTTGGTAATCGAAAAACCGCTGGGTGATAAACTGGGTGTGCAGACCGGGGATAAGATCATCGCTGTTGATGGCAAAAAAATCGAAGCCTTTAGAAACACCCTGCCAGAAATCGTCTATGGGGAAACCATGACTGTTGTTCGGGATGGTAGGACCTTTGAACAGGATATACCTGTGGATTTTATAGCAACCCTTTCGGAGGATAGGGATAAGGTTCGTTTTTTGACCTATAGACAACCCTTTATCATTAAGGAAGTATCTAAAGGGTCCTTGAATGAAGGAGTCGATTTTCAGGATTTGGATGAGGTTATCAAAATCAATGATACTGAGGTCAGCTATGTTGATGAGGTTAAACCTATTTTGGAAGCCAATATTGGAAAAGAGATTAAAATTACAGTGAAGCGAGAATCTGGTGAACTCGCCATTTTGAATGCCAAAGTCAGCGATGAGGGCACCATAGGGGTGGCATTGGGTGGTCTTACCATGCAAGATTATGCCGATAGGGGTTATTTTGAAATAAGGACCCAAAAATATTCATTTTTAGAATCGATCCCTGCCGGTATTGATAAAGGGGTCAATACCCTTAATAACTATATCAAGGGGATGAAGAAAATATTCAATCCGGATACCGGTGCATACAAGGAAGTAGGGGGTTTTGCTGCGATCGGGGGCTTGTTTCCCGACACTTGGAACTGGCCTGTATTTTGGAATACCACTGCTTTTATCTCGATTATTCTGGCCTTTATGAATATTCTACCCATACCTGCCTTGGATGGGGGTCATGTAGCCTTTTTATTATACGAAATGGTCACTGGCCGTAAGCCTAGCGATAAGTTTTTGGAGTATGCACAAATGATCGGTTTCTTTATTTTGATTGCCTTGCTGTTATGGGCAAATGGCAACGATTTGTATAAATGGTTATTTAAATAGCTTTTAAAAGTAAGGATGGTTCTTAAAACCTTCATTAGCTGCTTTTTATATGCCTATATAGTTCCAATTTTTTATTCTTTGACAAGCGATTGCTGTAGTTCATCGAAATTTTCATGAATATTCAAAGCATAAAATTAACTTAGGATCTTAATTCACTGAAAACTAGATTTCAGTAACCCCTTTTATCTTAAAATAGACATATGAAAACCTACTATTTCGTGCTATGCGTACTATTTTCCGGTATATTTTTATTTATAGGCTGTTCCAAATATGGCAATGACCTTCAGTATGTAAATTATGGAAAGATTTCGGTAAAGCTTACTGATGCCCCATTTCCTTATGACTATATAGATGAGGCTAATGTCACTATTTATAAAATAGATGCGCGTCTTAAGAACTTGGATGAATCGGAAGGTATTGAAGATGAATCTAACTTTGAGGTCCTTTATGAAGGTGAACAAAAAGTAAATCTATTGACGTTGACCAACGGTGTTACCATGGCAATGGGTGAAGCGGAAGTACCAGTTGGCTCCTATGACTTGGTAAGGGTTTATATTAAGGAAGGTAGTGTGGTACTCCAAGATGGGACTACTTTTGATTTAAAAGTTCCTAGCGGTAATCAAACGGGTATTAAAGTATTTGTAAATCCTGCAATTGAAGTTGTTAGTAGTTTGAGCAGTGATCTTTTATTGGATTTTGATGTTAGTAAATCTTTTATTCCCAAAGGGAATACAGAAAGTATGTCTGGAATTACAGGGTTTAATTTCACTCCGGTTATTCGGGGATCAAATATGAGTGTAGCTGGTAGCTTATCAGGTAGGGTCATTACATTGGTCGATGACGTTGTAACCGGTGTTAATGGGGCACAGATTAGTGTGTGGAATGGCGAAAAGCATATTACATCCACATCAACAGATGAATCAGGTAGTTATATGGTTTTAGGATTGGATGAAGGAACTTATACCATAACAGCAGAGGCTATGGAATATATCAAAGAACAAAAGGAGAATGTAGCTATAGTCGCTGCGAACAAGACTACTGTAGATTTTGAGATGATGGTGGAGTGATCGGTCTTGATAAGGTGCAGGACATTTTTAGTGCCAACCTTTAATAAATATCATAAAAATGACAAAAAGATACTTTTTGTTTGTTGGGGGTATTTGAAAAAACATTTATATTTGCACCCTCCTTTGGAACGCCTGTGGCGTCCCTGCGGCGGGTAGGCCCCCTAAAACAAAGGAATTTTGGTCAAAATGTTTTTAAAATAGATATACTCCTCCTTAGCTCAGTTGGTTAGAGCATCTGACTGTTAATCAGAGGGTCCTTGGTTCGAGCCCAAGAGGGGGAGCATTAATTATCAAGGAGTTACTAGAATGTAGCTCCTTTTTTTTATGCTTAATGTTCATGTCGACCTCTTTTTTTTAGAATGAATATTTGAACATGGGTATCAAGGG
>JAHHKH010000175.1 GCA_018679695.1 Maribacter sp. | reverse complement strand
CCGTCCCTCGATTCAAATTCTATTTCTATATAAGGTACATCAAAATGTACCCATACGCTGTCTTTACAATATTCCAATGAACTTCATTACAAGAAAAAAACGAACCCCATCAGGGCCATCCCTTTTCCGCGCCCCATGACCATAGCCCCAAAGCGGGTGCAAATATAAGATGGTTTTTTAAATTGCAACTATAATTGTGGACTTTTTTAAACTTTTTTTTACATCGATTACATAAACCCTTATACCATGAGACCTTAAGGGAAAATTAAATTTAAAAAAGGGTATTAAATTTAACTCATTTCATCGATTTATGCAAGGTTTACCAAAGTATTTTTTTAGCGTTAGGGACAGCAATGACATCCCCGAACGAAGTAAGGGATATAATGGATGGCCCGACCCAGCATATTTAGATGCTGGGTGACGCCCTAAAAACAAACCTATATATATTGCCCGCATGGATACTAGATATTATCTTTGCAAACTTATCGTCATAATAGAAGCATGATCAATATTACTTTACCAGACGGAAGCGTCAAAGAGTACATCAAGGGCAGTACCGCCATGGATATTGCCAAAAGCATCAGCGAGGGGTTGGCGCGGAATGTTATTTCCGCTAAATTCAATGATAGTATTATTGAGACCGTTACTCCCTTGAATGAGGATGGATCTTTGACCTTATATACCTGGAACAACGATGAAGGGAAAAAAGCCTTTTGGCATTCCTCCTCGCATATTGTGGCCCAAGCCTTGGAAGAATTATATCCTGGAGCTAAATTAACCATAGGACCTGCCATTGAAAACGGCTTTTATTACGATGTGGATTTTGGTGCGCATACCGTCTCGGAAAAAGACTTCCCCGCAATAGAGAAAAGGGCTTTGGAAATAGCCCGTGGTAAACACGATTTTATAATGCATTCGGTAACAAAAGCCGATGCCTTGGAAAAATATGAATCACAAGGGAATGAGTATAAGATCGAGCTTATTGAAAACCTTGAGGACGGCACTATTACTTTTTGTGACCATGATTCATTCACTGATTTGTGCCGCGGTGGCCACATTCCGAATACCGGTATTGTAAAGGCCATTAAAATATTGAGTGTGGCGGGCGCCTACTGGCGGGGAGATGAGAACAACAAACAACTCACAAGGGTATATGGCATTTCATTTCCCAAACAGAAGGAGCTAACGGAATATCTACAGCTTTTGGAAGAGGCCAAGAAAAGGGACCATAGAAAATTAGGTAGGGAACTGGAGCTTTTTACTTTTTCACAAAAAGTGGGTCAAGGTCTACCTTTATGGTTACCAAAAGGTGCGGCCTTACGCGAAAGATTAGAGCAGTTCTTGAAAAAGGCCCAGAAAAAGGCCGGTTACGAGATGGTAGTCAGCCCCCATATAGGTCAAAAAGAACTCTATGTAACTTCTGGCCATTATGCCAAATACGGGGAAGATAGTTTTCAACCCATACATACCCCAAAAGAAGATGAGGAGTTTTTGTTGAAGCCCATGAACTGCCCGCATCATTGTGAAATTTACAATGCCAGACCTTTTAGTTATAAGGAACTCCCAAAACGTTATGCGGAATTTGGTACTGTATATAGATATGAGCAAAGTGGGGAGCTTCACGGACTTACCCGTGTACGTGGATTTACCCAAGATGATGCGCATATCTTCTGTATGCCAGAGCAACTTGATCAAGAGTTCAAGAACGTAATCGACCTCTCATTATACGTCTTGGGATCTTTGGGTTTTGACAATTTCAAAGCACAGGTTTCAGTACGGGATTTGGATACTCCTGAAAAATATATTGGATCTGTTGATAATTGGGAGAAAGCCGAGATTGCCATTATTAATGCTGCAAAGGAAAAAGGGTTGGATTTTGAGATTGAAAGAGGTGAAGCTGCTTTTTATGGCCCAAAACTTGATTTCATGGTCAAAGATGCGCTCGGAAGAAACTGGCAATTAGGAACCATACAAGTCGATTATAACCTACCTGAACGTTTTGACCTCACCTATAAAGGCAGTGATAACGAGCATCATAGGCCGGTTATGATACATCGCGCCCCTTTTGGTAGTATGGAACGTTTTATAGCTCTTTTATTGGAACATACCGGAGGAAACTTCCCTTTGTGGTTGGTCCCGGAACAGGCCATTATACTGCCTGTGAGTGAGAAACATGAAAAATATGCTGAAAAAGTTTTAAATTCCTTGGAAAATAACGAAATTCGCGCCCTCATTGATAACAGGAACGAAACTGTTGGGAAGAAAATACGAGAGGCTGAAATGAGTAAAACACCGTTCATGCTAATCGTAGGTGAAAGTGAGGAAGAGAATAATTCCATCTCAGTTCGTAAACACGGGGGTGATGATTTAGGCTCGATCAGTGTTCCCGATTTCGTTGACTTGGTCACTAAAGAAATTAATAGTACCTTAAAGTCGTTTTAAAAAAATTGAAGTTTAATTAAAATGTATAAGTCATAGCAATACGAAAAAGATTTAGGCCCCAACCTAGAAGGGAAAATAAAAACCCTCATAAAATCAATGAAAAAATCATTTCGCCAAACGTTCGATTGGTTGGTGATAATGTTGAAGTAGGTATTTATACCTTGCCACAGGCAATGGCAAAAGCGGATGAGATGGGATTGGATTTGGTAGAGATATCGCCAAAAGCCGATCCGCCCGTATGTAAAATTATTGATTACAAAAAATTTCTTTACGAACAAAAGAAGCGTGAGAAGATAATGAAGGCGAAAGCTTCAAAGGTTGTAGTCAAGGAAATAAGATTTGGTCCGAATACAGACGACCATGATTACGAGTTTAAAAAGAAACATGCTGAAAAGTTTTTAAAGGATGGGGCTAAATTAAAAGCCTATGTATTCTTTAAGGGACGTTCGATTGTTTATAAGGATCAAGGTGAAATTTTGTTATTAAGGCTTGCCTCTGAATTGGAAGAGATAGGGAAGGTTGAACAAATGCCGAGATTGGAAGGTAAGCGTATGACAATGTTCATCGCTCCAAAAACCAAGAAATAACGAACATAGTTCGAATCAAAAATATACTGAACGCTGCTAATCCCATGGGAAGCAGCGTTTAGCATGAAAGTGAGATAATCATAAATAGGAAAAAATGCCTAAACAAAAAACAAAATCCAGTGCCAAAAAGCGTTTCAAGCTTACCGGTACAGGTAAAATCAAAAGAAAGCACGCTTTTAAGAGTCACATTCTTACGAAGAAGTCTAAAAAGCGCAAGCTTGCCTTAACACATTCTGGATTGGTACACGATGCAGATGTTAACAGTATTAAAGAACAATTACGTTTAAAATAATTGTCCTTTACGGTAATTTAATCATTAACCCTGGAGATGGGCAAACTACGAGACCTAATATTTAGTTCGCGTAATTTATAAAGTGTCGCTTAACGACCGCCTACTACAAAAACAAGTAAAATTATGCCAAGATCAGTAAATGCAGTTGCTTCTAGAGCACGAAGAAAAAAAGTGATGAAGCAAGCCAAAGGTTACTTTGGACGACGTAAAAACGTATGGACGGTAGCCAAAAACGCGGTGGAAAAAGCAATGTTATATGCTTATAGAGACCGAAGAAACAAAAAAAGAACCTTCCGTTCGCTTTGGATAACCCGGATCAATGCGGGAGCCCGAATGCACGGAATGTCATATTCGCAATTTATGGGAAAGGTAAAAGCCAATAATATTGAATTGAACCGTAAGGTTTTAGCCGATTTGGCCATGAACCATCCTGATGCTTTCAAAGCGATTGTAGAAAAAGTAAAATAGAAATATAAACATATCTCACTAAAAAAACCGATACTTAGATATCGGTTTTTTTATGCATTATTGCATTGTTCTTAAGCTTCATTTATTTTTTCAAAGGCTGCTTTGAATTCCGACCAATCTATAAGTTCGTCCCCAGATTTATCATAACCGTCAATTAATTTTGAGCCACCCAAGCTGCGAATTAATCCGCTAATTTCGGCTTGCCTTAATAATTTTTCTATTTCACTTTTTTTGAGTTTGCCGTCACTATCGGCATCAAAAAAAGAAAATGTATCTTCCAGGGTCTCAAAATGGTTGGCAATCAAAATTTGGATTTTGTTCAGAATTGATTCTTTAGCAGCCATGGGAAATGCTTCTATAAATTAAAAATAATTGTTCACCAATTCTCTTAACTACCAAAAGAAGTAATCACCAAACTTCTTCCAGAGGCATTGTTCCTATGTTCACAAAGATATATTCCTTGCCAAATACCTAAATTCAGTTTTCCCTTGCTAATGGGGATTTGTATTGAAGAACCCATTAAAGAGGCCTTAATATGGGCTGGCATATCGTCGGGGCCTTCATAGGTATGAATATAATAGGGGGCATCTTCAGGGACCATTATGTTCATATGGCTTTCAAAATCATCGCGAACCGTGGGGTCGGCATTTTCATTTATGGTTAGACTTGCCGAAGTATGTTTGATAAAAACCTGCAACATTCCCATGTTGATATGACTTATTTCCGCAATCGTATTCACTATTTCGTTGGTAATTAAATGATATCCCCTCGAATAAGGTTTAAGTCGAATTTCCTTTTGATAAAATTTCATGGGTCCTAATGTATTTTTCAAATGTCAATATAAACTATATGAATATAATTCTTATAATATAAGCGTATCAAATATCTTTGCACCTTATAATTTAATAAATGGATTTATCCCAAATAAAAATGGTCGTCACCGATATGGATGGAACTCTATTAAATTCCAAACATGAAGTCAGCGATCGTTTTTTTGAACTGTTCGAGGAACTGAAAAAACGGGATATCGTTTTTGTGGCGGCAAGCGGCAGACAATATCATAGTATTGTGGATAAACTGCATACCATTAAGGATGAAATTATAGTAATTGCTGAAAATGGAGCCTTAGTAAAGAAACGGGAGAAAGAATTATTGGTTACACCCCTTGGTAACCATTTAAGAAAGGAACTGCTTGAAAGTGTTGATGCAATTTACGGAGCCCATGCCATGCTATGCGGCAAATACAAAGCCTATTTTGATGGAAAATCCATTCCGTTCCTGGAGGAATTGAAAGAGTACTATTCCAGTTATGAAATTCATGACGATTTATTAGGAATCAGTGATGAAATAGTAAAGATCGCGGTATACCACGATACAAATGCCGAAGAATTTATCTATCCGGCGATGAAGCGTTTTAATCAAGAGATTATTGTAAAAGTATCGGGCCAACATTGGGTAGATTTAAATCATTCCATGGCGAACAAAGGCTATGCATTGCAACAAGTCCAGGAGCACTTTGGAATCCTTGAGGAAGAGACACTGGTCTTTGGTGACTACAACAATGATCTTGAAATGCTACAAAAGGCACATTATAGTTTTGCCATGGAAAATGCCCATCCCAAAGTAAAGAAAGTAGCCAATTACCATGCGAGTAGTAATGAT
>JAHHKH010000170.1 GCA_018679695.1 Maribacter sp. | reverse complement strand
TATTGTCTTTGGCTTTTCTAGGTTTTACGGGATTGGTTTAGAGGGATTACTTCCCGATACAAAAGTTCGCAAAGATATTTCCGAGTAGATCATCTGAGGTAATCTCTCCCGTAATCTCCCCAAAATGGTATAGGGCCTGCCGAATATCTATCGCCAATAAATCACCGGAAATGGAATCATCAAGTCCATTTTGTACTTTTTGTATTTCCTCCAAGGCTTTTAACATGGCATCGTAATGACGGGTATTGGATACAATGGTCTCATTATTTCGAAGTGCCCCTGTATTCACATAATCCAAAAGTAGTTTTTTAAGCATATCGACACCCCCACCCGTTTTTGCCGAAATCAATTGAAAAGCTGAGCCCTCAACATTCGAGAGCATATTTTCAAGAGCTGTTTTTTCTTTCGCATTTAAGAGATCAATTTTGTTGACAAGGATAACCAAAGGTTTGTCAGGATGCTTCAATGCAATCTTTCCTACTTCAAGTTGTAGACTCTTTAAATCAATTTCAGCATTCCGAAATTCTTCGGCACTATGTAAAAACAAAACTAACTGCGCTTGTTCTATTTTTTTAAAGGTCTTTTTGATGCCAATGCTTTCCACAACATCTTCGGTATCCCGAATTCCCGCCGTATCGATAAACCTAAAACCAATTCCGCCAATGGTCAATTCATCTTCTATGGCATCCCTGGTGGTACCAGCGATTTCTGATACAATAGCGCGTTCCTCATTCAAGAGGGCATTGAGTAAGGTTGATTTACCCACATTGGGTTCGCCCACAATCGCCACGGGAATTCCGTTTTTTATTACGTTACCTACGGCAAAGGAATCGATCAATCTCTTGAGTACTTCTTGGATCCGGTTTAAAAGTTCCTTGAATTTAGCCCTATCGGCAAATTCCACATCTTCCTCTGCAAAATCCAATTCCAGTTCAATCAAAGAGGCGAAATTCAACAGCTCATCACGCAATAGTTGTATCTCATTGCTAAAACCACCGCGCATTTGTTGCATTGCAATTTGATGACTAGCCTCATTTTCGCTGGTAATTAAATCGGCCACGGCCTCAGCCTGACTCAAATCCAACTTGCCGTTTAAAAATGCACGTAAGGTAAACTCCCCTGCCTCAGCCATACGGCATCCCTTTCTAAGAAACAATTGAATGATTTGTTGTTGGATGTAGGGAGAACCATGGCAAGAAATCTCGATTACATCTTCGCCAGAATAGGAGTGTGGGCCTTTGAATTTGGAAATCAGCACTTCATCCAATGTTCGATTACCCTCTATGATGTGACCCAATAGAATGGTATGGGTTTTTTGCGTGGTCAAATCCTTGCCTTGTACCGATTTGAAAACTGAATTCGCAATTGGTATGGCCTCCTTTCCAGAAACACGAATAACGGCAATAGCACCTGCTCCCGAAGGGGTGGCTAATGCAACTATTGTATCTGAGGGGATCATAGACTCTATTTGTTGACAAAAATAGGCAAATCCATAGTATATATTGCTCTGGATCAAGGGTAGTTTAAAAGGCAGTTTATACCGAAAAATTCGATATTTTTATATATCCAATAGTGCATTAACCCATTAAGTATCAAAAAAATGAAACCATTACTACTATGTGCTTTCCTTTTACTTCTCTCAATTAATATGACCATTGCACAATCGGATGATCATAATACACCTGCTCTGGCCAAAGAGGAGTTAAAAGAGCAGAAAATGGTAATTAAGAAAGTAGAGAAAGAGGAAAAGAAGGCTGCAAAAGCTGAAAAGGAATTAAAAGAAGAGGAAAAAGAACAAAAGAAAGAAAAGAAATTGGAAAATGCCCTTGTTGCTAAACAAAGGACAATCTCAAAAAATGGGAAAAAAGTGCTCAGTTTGCAACAAAAACTAGCTAAAGGAAAGGAAAAAGGTAAATTATCCCCAGTCGATATTGATAAATTGAACTCTAAAATCGATAAACTTCAATTGGAAATCGCAAAGAACAAGGAAAAACTTGCCAAATTATTGAAGAAGAAATAGCATTATTAAGTCGTTGTAACAAAAAGACCAATTCTGCGTCCAATTAGCAGTTATTCATCATAAATCAATCAAAAAAATGGAAATAGTAAATCAGCACATCGCATTACGGGAAGACCGGCAGCTTTTGGTCATTACCCACCTAACGCAATATTTGGATTATATAACAGGGTTTGGAGGTCTGATCGTGCCTCTGGTCCTTTGGCTTGCCAATAAGGATTCTGTTTTAGGTATGGACGAACACGGAAAATCGATTATTAATCTTCAGCTTAGTCTGATTCTTTACATTATTATTGGAATTCCGGCTATACTACTGCTGGGATTGGGCATATTATTACTC
>JAHHKH010000111.1 GCA_018679695.1 Maribacter sp. | reverse complement strand
AAGCCACCCCCGTCACTGGAAAGGTCTTTACTGTTTCACCGGAACAGGAAAATAAACTTGCTGCCCTAGATGGTGTGGTCTCTTTCTCCAAGGAGTTGGAAGAACAGGTTTCCTTTACCCATAAGGGGAAAAACCATTTTGCCTATATCAAAGGGGTAGATGGTTCCTACAATGCCACAACAGCCATTGATAGCGCCCTGATCTACGGGAATTGGTATGATTCGGAGCAACAGGGGGTTGCCGGCATAGGGCTGACCAATAAACTGGGTCTGACCATTAACCAATACCGGAATCCCCTGGTGGTAATTGCGCCAAAACCAGGAAAAGGATCCATTTCCCAATCGAAACCCTATAATGAATTGCCTCTGGTCATCAGCGGTGTATATTCTGTGGAAGAGGGCCTGGACAACAAATACGTCTTTACCGATTTGGGCCTCGTACAGGCGCTACTCGAGAAAGACAGCACGCAGATATCCGGGATCAACTTCAAACTAAATCCCGATGCCGATGAAATTGAACTTAAAGAGCAGATCAGCCTAGTCTTTGACAATACCGTTATCCTCAAAAACAGGGAGGAACTGAACAGCACCCTCTACCGCATGCTCAATACCGAGAATTTAGCGACCTATCTGATTTTCACTTTGGTATTGGTTATTGCACTATTCAACGTTGTAGGTGCTATCATTATGATGATCTTGGACAAGCAACAAAACTCCAAGACCCTCTATAGTCTGGGCTCTACGATTACAGACTTAAGAAGAATATATTTCGTACAGGGCGTCATCGTCACCACTGCTGGCGGAATAATCGGGGTACTCCTGGCATCACTTCTCATATGGTCACAATTGGCTTTCGGTTGGCTCAAAATCACCCCTTCCCTGGCCTACCCCGTTGAATACCGGTTGATCAACATTGTCATTGTTTTGGCCACCATCATCGTGCTGGGGATTATCGCATCTAAAATTGCCAGTAGTCGGATCACCAAAAAGTTGATTGCCGCCTAAGAGCCTTCGAAAACATGGTCGTTAAACTTTTCAAGGACCTCCTCAAAAACAGCGAATACATCTGCCGAAGCATCACTGGTGACCATTTTCATGCGGTATTCCTTAAAATGGGGTATTCCCTTAAAATAATTGGTATAGTGGCGCCGGGTTTCAAAAACGCCCAACTTCTCCCCTTTCCAATCAATGGCCATTTGTAAGTGTCTCCGGGCCGCATTGACCCGTTCTTGCATGGTTGGGGGAGCTAAATGCGTTCCCGTCTTAAAGTAGTGTTTGACTTCCTTGAAAAACCATGGGTAGCCTATACTGGCACGGCCTATCATGGCGCCATCCAAACCATATGCATCACGCATTCGCATAGCGGCTTCAGGCGAATCAATATCCCCATTACCGAAGACGGGAATATGCATGCGTTGGTTGTTCTTTACCGCTGCGATCGGAGCCCAATCCGCTTCGCCCTTATACATCTGCACCCGGGTTCTTCCGTGGATGGCAATGGCCTTACAGCCCACATCCTGCAAACGTTCGGCAACCTCCACAATTTGTATGGAACCGCTATCCCAGCCCAATCGGGTTTTGACAGTGATCGGCAAATGGGTGCGCTCAACCATGGCCTTGGTCAAGGAAACCATAAGATCAATGTCCTTTAAAATTCCCGCGCCGGCACCTTTGCTCACCACTTTCTTCACCGGGCAACCAAAATTAATATCAATGATATCAGGATTGGATTTCTCTACGATCTCTACAGACTGTAACATAGAGTCCAGATTGGCCCCGAAGATCTGTATGCCCACTGGGCGTTCCTTTTCATAAATATCAAGCTTCATGACACTTTTGGCGGCATCACGAATGAGCCCCTCGGATGAAATGAATTCGGTGTACACCACATCGGCACCCCGCTCCTTGCATAAGGCACGGAAAGGCGGGTCGCTAACGTCCTCCATGGGAGCAAGTAGTAGCGGGAATTCAGGTAATTGTATGTCTCCTATCTTTGGCATCTGCATTTTTAAGAAAGTGGTGCAAAGATAAGGAATTTAAAAAGTGATCTTGGCTTCGATCTTCTCACCGTTTCTATCAACTACAACCTTGGTGGAATTGCCTTCCTCAAATGTGGATAATGCCCTCATATAGCTCATCATATCCACAATCGTACTATCGCCCAATTGTATGACCACATCGCCTTTCATTAGTCCGGCCTTCTGTGCCGGTTTATCCTCACTGACGCCATCAATACGCATACCCTTGCCATCGAAAAGGTAATCGGGTATCACTCCAAGGGCCACTTTAAAACGGGGAACCTCCTCGCTTTCATTCTTGGTCTTTTTAAAAGTGAGTTTGGGATCATCGTCCAATTCCGAAATCACCGAGGTAATATAGCCGACGATCATTTCCATACCCTCATAGTTCAATTTGTCGGCATCATCAGTGGGTTTGTGATAATCCTCGTGTTGCCCCGTAAAGAAATGCAGGAC
>JAHHKH010000121.1 GCA_018679695.1 Maribacter sp. | reverse complement strand
CCCCAACACTGGTTTCGTCAAGGTTTTTTATAAAATAGAATAGGTTATCCCTAAGTTCATCAATTTCACTGGTAAGTTTGGAAACCTGTTTTTTGTTCTTTTTCAACTGGTCCAAATCTTGTCTTGCCAGGCCATTGATGGTATTCGTATAAATTTTATTTGTTCGCTTGACTACATTGGAGATATTAGCGGCACTTTCTTCGATGACACCCTGAACAGAACTACTTTCAGCTTTTCGTACACTGTCTTCGGCCTTGATTTCCCTAGACTTTTTATTATAAGAAATAAAATTGCGTACCAGTAGTAAGATAGCGACCAATAATAATACAGCAATGGCGGTTCCTTTCCCAAAGCTTATAAGGGTCAAAATGACCCCTGATGCAATAAATGCGACAATTGCGGTACCAAACCATCCACCAACCACATTAAGGACACCGGCAACTCTGTAGACAGCACTTTCAGCACCCCAAGCCCTATCGGCCAACGAAGTTCCCATAGCAACCATAAAAGTCACATAAGTTGTCGATAGTGGCAATTTGTAAGAGGTGGCAATTGATATCAAAATACCGGCAACCATAAGATTTACGGCGGCCCTAACCATATCGAAAGCAGGCATTTCATAGCTTTTCTCCTTTGAAAGGGCTATTGTAGATCTATTGAATTGGGCATCGATTTTTTGTGCAACAGATGAGGGTAAAATCACAGATGCCTTGGACAAATTGACGGACATTCTAACAATAGCCCTGGATAGGATATTGGGTTGAAACCGTTCCTTGGCCTCTCCTTCCCTTGACAAATTTATTTCAGTATCGGCAACATAACGTGCTTTTTTGGAAAACCATAGGGTAACCACCATTATCATACCTGAAAGGAATAAGAGTAGGGTAGGTGTTGGCACTTTTGTCGCGAGCACCTGCATTCCAAAATCTGTTGCGGGGATTCCAGAAACCACCCATGCCTCATAAGACTGATAGGCAGCAATGGGTACCCCAATAAAATTGACCAAATCGTTGCCTGCAAATGCAAGTGCCAAAGCGAATGTACCAACCCCGATAATTACCTTATAAATATTCATTCTTGCAAACACCGATAGTATATATGATAATAATGACCATAAGATAAAATTGATGAGTATAATACCCCAAACGTTGGCCTCTAAATAATCCTTAATGGTCAATCCACCTATAAAATCTATACTCTGGCTAGCGTATGTCGTTCCTTTTATACCTTTCATTAAAATGAAGTAGGTGATTGCCGATAAAGCAACACCTCCAAAGAGTGCCCCAATCCATTTCGCTTTTTTCTCAAAATTATGGGATAATAAAAGTCTGGATACCCATTGGACTATGGCCCCAATTGAAAATGCGAATACAACAGAGAGCAGTATGCCCATTATAATCTGCAGTGCCTTGGAGGTATTGATATAATTCACTACATCTGAAAAGTCACCCCCATCTCCCCAAATTTTTAGCATAGACATGGCAACGGCCGCCCCTAAAAGTTCAAAGACTATAGAAACCGTAGTTGAGGTAGGCATGCCTAAGGTATTAAAGAAATCCAATAAGAGAATGTCGGTAATCATTACAGCCATGAAAATGAACATGATTTCATTGAACATGAACTCCCCTGGATTAAAGATTCCTTTTCTGGCCACTTCCATCATACCACTTGAGAAAATGGCGCCAAAAGCGATACCTATACTTGCCACAATCATAATTGTGCGAAATGAAATGGCTTTAGAGCCAACGGCGGAGTTTAGAAAATTAACAGCATCATTGCTAACCCCAACTACTAAATCGGCAATGGCCAGTACGGCCAAAGCAATTAGCATCAGAAGGTAAATATTGTCCATATATCTATGTTGAAAGTAACATACAAACCTACTTTAATTCCTGAAATTAATGTAATGTAATTGTTACTAATTTGTGGTCCGTGCATTTTTCAAAATGGATATTGATTCTTTATTGAATCCCGTAATTTTAAGGTCTGTAAAGCAATAAAATAAAAAGGCAAAGTATTATTATACGTACAGATGATAATTGCCATTCGATGATTTCATTTACTCTAAATTTACATTATATTTACTTTAATTTAACATTTGATATATAGGTGAATTACGGGCTATACGAGATATTGCAGTTGTTTGGGTCTTTAGGCCTGTTTTTGTTTGGTATGAAGGTGATGAGCGACGCGCTCATGAGTTTGGCAGGGGATAAGATGCGAAAAATCTTGGCCACAATGACCTCCAACAAGTTTCTAGGGATATTTACTGGTTTCTTTATTACTTCTGTAATTCAGTCTTCATCTGCCACTACCTTAATGGTGGTGAGTTTTTCAAATGCTTCTTTACTGTCATTGACAGAATCTATAAGTGTTATCATGGGTGCCAATATCGGCACGACCATTACGGCTTGGTTAATCACTATCCTGGGATTTAAGGTCAGTATGAGTGCAATAGCCTTACCTCTTGTTGGATTGGGATTTGCGTTCACTTTTGCCAAAAAGGAAAACCTTAAAAATTGGGGTGGGTTCATCATCGGATTTGCAGTGTTGTTTATTGGACTGCAATTTCTAAAGGATGCCGTTCCGGATATTAAGCAAAACCCGGAAATTTTGGAATTCTTAACACGATATACCGATTTGGGTTTTTGGTCAGTTCTCTTATTTCTGGCTATTGGCACATTGCTTACTATAATCATTCAATCCTCAAGTGCTACCATGGCACTTACATTAATCATGACGGCACAAGGTTGGATTCCTTTTCCTTTAGCGGCAGCAATGGTTCTTGGTGAAAATATTGGCACAACCATTACGGCTAATTTAGCAGCAATCGTCGCCAATTTTCATGCCAAACGAACGGCGCGGGCCCACCTTATTTTTAATATCATCGGGGTTATCTGGGTACTGGTACTTTTTTATCCTTTTCTAAAATTTGTTGAGTGGCTTGTTAGCCTAACCGGATCGGATTCGCCCTATTTGAGTGCTGCTGCCATACCAGTGGCCCTATCCTTGTTCCATACTAGTTTCAACATCATAAACACCTTTGTACTTGTTTGGTTTA
>JAHHKH010000120.1 GCA_018679695.1 Maribacter sp. | reverse complement strand
GTTTTTATACTGGTGGTGGCCTTTATTGCTACCATGAACATCAAAGACATCCTTACTGATGTCGACTCCAAAAGTTTCTTTATATTTATTCATAAGAACTGATTTATGAAAGAACTGGCTACCGGTGTCACAACAACTTGAAAACGAGATCAAGGTCTCACAGAACTGAACGTGGTCGGGGTAGTAAAAGAGAGAGGATTATCAATGTTGTCGAAGTCATTAGCTTCACCGTGCATAGTAACCTTAATTCTCTCTTTTGTTCTTTCTGATTATACTATCAATTTAAAGAGAATCAAACTTAAGACGTACATAATTTATGCGTCTGCAACAACACATTAAAAACAAATCTATACCTTAACATCTGATTTGCAACTGAATCTGACTTACGTCTGATTCCGCACAAATCATATACAAGACCGCTGTGGCACGTTAGCCGCTTGAGCGGACAGCTAGAAGCTGTTTGTAGCAAGTATGTCAAGCAATTTGGTTTAGCAGGTCATTGGCGGTAATTATAATAACAACTATAAAGAGAACAAATGGAAAATAATTTTTATCTGATAGTGATGGTTCTTTTTTTAGCTATCAGCTGTAAAAACGAAACAAAAAAGATTGAAAAAGTTTCAACAACAGAAGCTACCGAAGAGGTAAATGTATTAGGCGACTACGTTTCTGAAGATTATTCGAAAAGAAGCGAAGGCTATGATTGGGTAGCCGTATCGATTACGGAAACAGAAAGTAATCTACTGAATATTTCAGTCCGCTCGCGAGCAGACAAGAAAGAACCTACTTGTACATTTGATGCAGTTGCTAAAAAAGTGGATGACAAAGTTTATCAAACTCAAATTAATGGAAAGACCATTCTGTTTGAATTTAATAATTCACAAATCAGCATAACTACAAAAAAAGAAGAAGACGAAGGCTTACTGTATTTTTATTGCTCTGGTGCTGCAAGTATTGGCGGAACATACTTGAAAATTAATGCACCACTTGATAAAAGTCAAATTGACAAAACAAAATTCAGTAGAGTACTAAATTTACAAGACGTTGGGTTTAATATCTCTTCAATAGAAAAAGACGGCAAAAACACCTTGACGATTTTCACTTTCGGCTTAAAAGAACATGAATACAACGAAACATTCGACATTGAAGGTGAAGAAGTAATCAATGCAGAAGTTGAAGATCTTAATTCTGATGGCTCGCCTGAACTTTTTGTTTATACCCAGTCAGTTGGAAGTGGTAGTTATGGAAATGTGTACGTATTTTCAGTCAACAATAATAAATCAATGAGTGAGGTTTATTTTCAACCTACAGCAGAAAACAGCAAGATAAATAAAGGATATATGGGGCACGATGAATTTTCCCTTGTTGAAAATACTTTGGGTCAGCGCTTTCCAATCTATAAAGAAGGTGACACAAACGCTGAACCAACTGGAGGAACAAGACAAGTTTCGTATAGACTTGTTGAAGGAGAAGCCATGAGAAAACTTGAAGTTGAAAAAATCACTGATTATTAAAAACTACCGCCAACAACGACTTTAATACATTGCTACCTATCTCCTACTCCATCCTATGCAAAGAAAGGCCACCCACTACTACATCTGTTACTCTACACAATGTGGTGGTCTAATAAAAGTCTCGAGAACTTACCCAAATACCTGATGAAAATCATTGCCCAAGTCAATAGGGTTGCCTAAGTTTTAGATTGGATTAGAATTTTAATTCTACGGTCATGAAAATGATTCGTAAATACAATGATATCAACACATGCAACAACATCGCCTGGTAGCAATCATGTTTACTGACATTGTAGGCTATACTGCCTTGATGGGGTCAGATGAAGAACGTGCATTTGAGATGCTCCAGAACAATCGTGATATACATACGCACTTGCTTGAGAAATATAATGGTACGCTAATCAAGGAAATGGGCGATGGGATGTTGATCAGTTTTGATCTTGGCTCTGATGCAGTGCGCTGTGCCATTGAAATTCAGGTTGCATGCAGAGAAAAGAATATTCCATTGAGAATTGGCATCCATGAAGGTGAAGTAATATTTGAAGGATCGGATGTATTTGGCGATGGCGTGAATATTGCCTCCCGTTTACAGTCAACTGCCGAAGTGGGGAGTATTTCAATTACGGGATCTGTTTACCGGGATGTCAAAAATAAAACCGATATAAAAACACAATTTATTGAAGAAAAGTTCTTTAAAAACGTAGATGAACCAATTAAAATATATAATGTCAATTGCGAAGAAGTTCCTGCTGCTTGGGAATCAGCTAAGTATTCAGTAAATAAAAATAATCAACGGAAGCCTATAATTGTCAGGCTACTTAAGACCATACCCATAATAATAATAGCCATCACGGTCGCCATTACTATTTTTATTATTTATGGCAGCACAACTATTCCCTTTACCGAGCGGGATTGGATTGTGATATCGGATTTTGAAAATCTTACCGATGAAACAATTTTAGACCACTCCCTGAATACAGCCTTTATTCTTAGTATCAATCAATCCCGATATTTAAATGTGATAACCAGGCAGCGAATGATTGAGACTTTAAAGCGAATGGAAAAGGAAAATAGTGCAAATATTGATGAAGAGACCGGTAGGGAAATTGCAATTCGTGAAGGAATTGAGATTTATGTCGTACCAACTATAAGCAGGGTGGGCACTCAGTATATTCTTACCGCTAAAATCCTTGAAGCCCAAACAGCGAATAACCTAAAGTCTGAGGTCCTTTATGCCGAAAGCCAGGATGAGATTATTGAAAAATTGGATCAGCTAAGTAGAAAGATACGACGAAGCCTTGGAGAATCAAGTTTTAGGATCTTAAACCAGAGTAAACCTCTTAAGAAAGTTACTACATCCTCATTAGGAGCACTTAAACAGTATTCACTCGGCATTGAAAGTCATCTGCGCCTGGACTTTAAAAAGGCAAAAATGCATTATGAGAATGCAATTCGTCTTGATAGTAATTTTACCTCGGCGAAAGCTTCCCTGGGAAATTTGCTCTTTGAAAAATTTGATCGGAACGAGGGGCGCAAATGGTTGGATAAAGCTATTGTCTCAATAGATAATCTTACCGATAGGGAAAAATTTGGCATTCTTTCTTTTTACGCCGTGAATGTTGAAAACGACCTGGACAAGGGTATTGAATATACGGAAAAACGACTTGGACTATATCCTGATGATCCTGCCGCCCACAATAACCTGGGATGGTATTTTCAAAAACAGGGTCAGTATGATAAGGCTTTGGATGAATATAAAACCACGCTTCAGATTAATCCATATATGATGCTTACCAATAGTGGTATAAACTGGATATATCTGGAGTATTTAGCTCAAATAGATTCTGCCCTAACATGGTCTAATCGCATGATTAAATTTGCCCCTGATAATCCCTGGGGTCATTTTTATCTCGGCTCCGCTTATGTCGGTAAAAATGATTTTGTAAAAGCAGAGGAGGCTTATCTTAAAGCGGGTAGTCTAGATCCAAACTTTTTGATGAATCAATACAGATTGGCACATGTCTATCGGCTTCAGGGAAAGTTTGATAAAGCTATTGACGTTTTGGAGACAATCTTGCGGAAAAATCCTCAAGAATCTTCTTCCCACTATGACCTGGGAGTTAATTTCGATTTAATCGGTCAGAGTGAATCGGCCAGGAATCATTTTCTTGAATATAGAAAAACAGCAGAAAGCTGGCTGGATGAAAATTCGGATGACCCAAAATCATTTATTTATAATGGCATAGTACGTACGCGACTTGGAGATAAAGTTGCTGGTTGGGAAATAGGTAAAAAAGCATTGGAACTGAAGGTGCCGATTTACTTTGAATTTGCTCAATTATTGGCAGTTCAGGACCGAAAAAGTGAAGCCCTAGACTATTTGGAAAAAGCACTTGAGAATGGCTATAAAAACCTGGTATGGATAAAGCTCCATCCTGATATACAATTATTACATGGGGAGGTTCGCTACAAAAAATTAATACAAACCTATTTTGGAAACCCATAATAGCCTTTTTCATCAAAACATAATTCCTATACTTATGTCACGCTCTATCATGAAGGAGTCTTACAATTAATTTAAAACGACCACCCCTCCCTAAATAAATTCCAAACTACATCCCGATAGTTTCACCTTCGTAATACTATGGAGAAGGAGCTATCAGGACCAAACCAAAAAAGTTGGAATTTGTGATTTGTGATTTATTGTTTAAGCTATCCTAACCATTACTACATCAGTTATGGTATATAGTGAGATGGTCTACTAAAACTTAATTTTACAGCTGACGGATTGCCTCTGTAATAATTCAGTACCTTGGTAAAGTAACCGCCAACCTATTCTAAACATGATTAAATTCTTTCGTAAAATCCGACAACAACTGCTTACCGAAAACAAATTCTCAAAATACCTTTTATATGCAATTGGCGAGATTGTACTTGTGGTAATTGGGATATTGATTGCTCTAAGCATCAATAATTGGAATGAAAGGAAGAAAGCAAAAGTCA
>JAHHKH010000115.1 GCA_018679695.1 Maribacter sp. | reverse complement strand
GTTCACTCCTTTAAAAGTACTGGGAAAAGCACTTTTATTTTCCGAATCGAAATTGGAGTAGGCCATGTTTAAATGCAATGAACCTTTCAAGAATTTGAGCTCTGATGATAATCCAACACGTTTTTGATTACTTAAAAAGCGGTAATTGGCATCAAAAATTCCAAAGGACTCATCATATTCCGTATTCAATTTTGTTTGATTGGCATAAACTCCAATCTTGAATTTATCTGAAAATCGATATCCTATTTTTATATCCGAATTTATCTGCGAATACGAATCTTCTTGATTCTCGGGTGTTATCAGCGCTGAAAGGTTGTCGGAATAACGGTTTGAAAATCCAACTTGGTAACTAAAGTTATTCAAGGTACCCCCAAATTGAGCACTATTAAAGGCTTGGGAAATTGTATGGTTTTGGTCTTGACTGGTTTGATTCGTTCCTATTGAAGTCTGAACATTCAAAGCCAACTTCCGCTCAGAAACCTTTTTAGTGGTGATATTGATAACTGCGGTGGCTGCATTGGTACCATATAATGTACTTGCCGCTCCTTTCAATATTTCGATAGATTCAATATTTGCTGTTGACAACAAACGTAAATCATATTCTTGCGAGAACGACGAAGGGTCAGTGACTCGAACACCATCAATCAGCACCAGTACTTGTCGACCTCTTCCTCCTCTTGCGAAAACACCCAAAATTGCCCCTTCGCGGCCACGGCTTCCCGCAATTTCAATACCACTTCGGGTGTTGATAATTTCGGCTGCCGATTTTCCTTGATTGCGCTGAAGTTCTTCACTTCCAATTTTAATGACGGTTTTTCCTGAATTTTCCCTTTTCAAAGGAAATCGTGAATCGCTAACGACAACCTCTTCCAAGCGTTGGGTCTCAATTGAATCTCTCTGTGATTCCTGTGCAATAATACCTGCACAAGCCAATATGGCAGTGCTTAAGCCCATGATTTTTTTGTTCATTTCAATAAATGAATAAACGGGAGCGTGGTATGTTTTTTATCATACGAAAACTTTTATCCCGAAAGTTTAACAATGTGTTTTGAAATTGGCAGGTCTCCTGACTTATTCAACGTTATTTCGCCTTCCCATCCATTGATCGGACAGTGACTATGAAGTAAATAACGTCCTCTTTTATACTAGAGGCACCAAAAAAAACCTTTAATGACAGCTAGGTTTGGCATAAACTTACAGTTGCGGGAACAGCTCCAGATTCTCACTGGATTCCCTTTTAATTTGGCCACCGTGAAAGTGACAAAACCAAATTCAGGTTAAAACTAAACTATAAATGCCATTTATCCTCTTTTTTCTTACTAAGTTTTATTGCCAACCAAATAAAACCAATCACAAAGTGAAGTATAATAATCCCGGCTATAATATATATTGTTGTATTGGAACTGTCACGCATACTTGATTTTTTTCAAAAGTAAAATTCATCTGCATTCAAAACAGTGACATTTGTTACCTTGCGAGGATATTTGCAACAACTGATCGTATTTGTCCTATTCAAGTAACAAATGAGAACTTTCCTTATTACTTCAATTATTTTGTGCCTTCTTTCGTGTAAAGGGAACATAAAGGAACCATTACCTACAACTCCTAATACAAAATCAGCCTCAATAGAATATGCCAAGGGCTTTACTATCGAAAAAATGGCATCAGGGATAACCGTAATCGAAGTTTCATCTCCTTGGCCAGATGCAAAAACAGCCTTTAAATATGCCCTTGTTCCAAAGGAAAACTTGGCTGCGATAACATTGAACAAAGAAGAATTCGATGCTGTTGTGTATGTACCGATAAGCAACATCGTTGCTACGTCAACAACACATATCCCTACATTGGAGGCTCTTGGTGTAATCGATAAATTAGTCGGGTTCCCTGACACAAAATATATATCCTCCAAGGAAACCAGAAAACGCATTGATGAAGGACTGGTGAAGGAGTTGGGGAATAATGAATCGATCAATACCGAAATGGCCATTGCATTGAACCCTGAAGTCGTATTCGGTTTTAGCATCAATAGTCAAAATAAGGCCTATGAAACCTTGGAACGCTCCAACATTCCTGTGGTCTATAATGGTGATTGGACAGAGGAAACCCCATTGGGAAAAGCAGAATGGATTAAGTTTTTTGCTCCATTCTTTTTAAAAGAACGGACGGCGGACAGCATTTTTAAGGAAATTTCAAATTCATATAATACGGCTAAGGCATTAGCTAAAAAGGCAAAAAAGCAACCTACGGTATTAAGCGGTGCTTTATACAAGGATGTTTGGTACTTGCCAGCTGGTAAAAGTTGGGCCGCTAAATTTCTAGCGGATGCCAATGCCAATTACCCATGGGCACATACCAATCAAACAGGTAGTTTAAATTTAAGTATTGAGAGTGTTCTGGCCCAAGGGCAGAATACCGAATTTTGGATATCCCCTTCACAATTCACCTCATACCAAGAAATGCAGGATGCAAGTATTCATTACCTTCAATTTGAAGCTTTCAAGGCCAAAAACATTTACACCTTTGCCAAAACCAAAGGGGAAACAGGCGGATTATTGTATTATGAACTCGCCCCTAACCGACCTGATTTGGTTTTGAGAGATCTCATACATATCTTTCATCCCAATCTATTACCGGAACATGAACTATTCTTCTTTAAGCCCTTGAACTAATTGGAAAGCAATACCAAATATAGAATCCCTTTCCTATTGCTGTTCATCACACTTCTTTTATGTTTTGTAATGAACATCAGTTTGGGTTCAGTTTCTATTCCCTTAAAAGAGACTTTTAGTGCGATTTTTGGAGGTGAACTGTCCAACGATTCCTCGAAATATATCATATGGAACTATCGTTTCCCTAAGGCTTTTACCGCTATTCTTGTTGGCAGTGGTCTTGCCCTAAGCGGTCTTCTAATGCAGACCCTTTTTAGAAATCCATTAGCCGGTCCGTTTGTCCTGGGAATTAGCTCAGGTGCAAGTTTGGGTGCTGCATTGTTGATTATGGGGGCAACCTTATTTTCTGGCATTTTTTCTTTTGGAATCATAAACGATATCTCTTTGGCCATTGCTTCGAGTATGGGCAGTTTTCTGGTATTATTGATAGTTGTCGTGGTAGCACTTCGTATTAAGGACACCATGGCCTTGTTGATTATCGGACTCATGTTTGGAAGCATAACGGCGGCTATCGTAAGTGTTCTTTCATACTTTACTGATGCAGAAAAACTGCAACAATATATTTATTGGTCATTTGGCAGTGTGGGAAATCTGTCTTGGCACCAATTACTTCTTCTTACCATCATTATGCTGATAGGGGTAGTTCTTAGTATTATCGCTATTAAGCCTTTAAATTCGTTACTGTTGGGGGAAAACTATGCCCGTAGTATGGGAGTCAATTTAAAAAAATCAAGATATATAATCATCATTGCAACAGGCCTTTTAGCCGGCGCAATCACCGCATATGCCGGTCCCATTGCCTTCATAGGATTAGCAGTGCCCCACTTGACCAGACAGATTTTCAATACAACCGATCATAAAGTATTAGTGCCTGCCGTACTGGTTTATGGCGCCATTTTAATGTTGATTTGTGACACCATAGCGCAATTGCCAACCTCCGCCAATGTTTTACCTATTAATGCCATTACCTCAATTGTAGGCGCTCCCGTAGTGATATGGTTGCTGGTCAGAAAAAAGAAAATGATCTTTTAAATTAAATACTATCAGTTTTACAATAGAACATACCGCACTTCAAGTTATAGACCTAAGAATTGGCTATAAATCAAAAAAAGTGGTTACCACGGTAGCTACCGGTTTGAATTTTTCCCTACAAAAAGGTGAGCTGGGTGCCATTGTTGGAGTGAATGGTATTGGAAAATCCACTTTATTAAGGACACTGGGTAAGGTACAGCGCAAATTGTCCGGTACCATCTCACTCAATGACAAGAGATTAAAAAACTACGCTGCCCTTGAATTGGCTTCAACCTTAAGTATTGTTTTAACCGAGCCATTGGTATCAAAAAATCTAACGGTTCAAGAATTAATAGCCTTAGGAAGACAGCCCTATACCAACTGGATCGGTAAACTATCAAAAAAGGATATAAGTAAAATCCAAGAAGCAATCGCTTTGATTGATCTGGAAGGTTTAAAAACAAAAAAATGTTATGAACTTAGTGATGGTCAATTACAACGCGTGATGATTGCAAGGGCGCTTGCCCAAGACACTTCGATTATTTTATTGGATGAACCTACGTCACACTTAGACCTTCACCACAAAGTTCAAATATTAAAACTACTAAAACGCATTGCGCATAGAACACAAAAAACCATCCTATTTACAAGTCATGAAATTGAAATGGCCATACAGCTTTGTGATAAAATACTGATTATGAATAAAGATGGGCATGAATTTGGGGAACCTAGTAAATTGATCAAAAAACAGTCTTTCGAAAGTTTGTTTCCTTCAGATATACTAAAATTCGATGCGAAAACAGCTTCCTTTAAAATAATAAAGTAAGCTATTGTTGCTTATAATTTTTAAAGTCAAACCTTTATCTTTACTTCAAAGAATTTGAAACTAAAATGAATATTTACCTCATATATCTTTTAATCGGATTGGTTTGTCTTGCCATGGGTTATTTTTTGGGAAACTACATCAAGAATTTAAAAACCAGATCGAGTCAAAGTACCTTAGTTGAGGAACGCCGTCAACTTGAGCTTTCAAAAAAGGAAATGGAGAACAGGATCATTGGTTTGGAAAATGAAAAAGAGGAACTACGCGTTGAAAAAGAAAACTTGGGTCATAAGATTGTAAGACAAAATGCAGATTTAGAGCATTTGTCGTTAAAAAACAATGAGCAAAAAGAGGAGGTAGAAAAATTACAGGAGCGGTTTACAAAGGAATTTGAAAATTTGGCCAATAAAATCCTGGATGAAAAAAGTACCAAGTTCACTGAGCAAAACCAAAAGAATATTAAAAACCTACTTTCCCCGCTGCAGGAGAAGATAAAGACTTTCGAGGAAAAAGTGGAAACTTCCCAGAAAGAAAGCATTAGCATGCACTCTGCCCTTAAAGAACAACTATTGAATCTTCAAAACCAAAACTTAAAAATTACCCGGGAAGCTGAAAACCTGACCAAGGCATTGAAAGGTGATAGTAAAATGCAAGGTAATTGGGGCGAATTGGTCTTGGAACGTGTTCTTGAAAAATCGGGTTTGGAAAAAGATCGTGAATATTCTGTACAGCAAAGTTTTACACTTGAAGATGGTACCAGGGTACTTCCTGATGTCATCATACATCTCCCAGACGGAAAGAAAATGGTTGTTGATTCCAAAGTATCGCTTACCGATTATGAACGCTATATCAATGCCGAGGATGAACTAAAGAACAAATTCCTCAAAGACCATATCAACTCGATCCGCAAACATGTAGACCAATTATCAGCTAAAAAATATGAAGATTTATATGAGATGGAGAGCCCTGATTTTGTCTTGATGTTCATACCTATAGAGCCGGCTTTTGCAATAGCGATCAATCAAGACAATTCTCTTTATAATAAGGCCTTTGAACAGAATATCGTAATTGTGACTCCTTCTACACTATTGGCGACCCTTCGTACCATAGATAGTATGTGGAACAATGAAAAACATCAGAGGAATGCTATCGAGATTGCTCGTCAAGCGGGGGCTTTATATGACAAATTTGAAGGTTTTGTAACGGACTTGACCAAAGTCGGAAAGAAAATGGACGAAGCAAAAACAGAATACAAAGGGGCCATGAACAAATTGGTCGAGGGAAGGGGCAATTTGGTCACCAGTGTTGAAAGACTGAAGAAGATGGGGGCCAAAGCGAAGAAATCATTACCAGAACCTATTCTCAAGCGCGCCCAGGAAGATGATTATGAAGAAGAATCCAAACTTGAAATATGAAGAGAGTCCTTTTTTTGACCATAACGGCCTTAATTGGCGTTTTCCTGCTCATATATGCCTTCATCTATTATGTTCCCTATAGTGAGGGAGTTCGCTCAGGTGAATTGATCAAAATTAGTCGCAAAGGTGTTTTGGCCAAGACTTGGGAAGGAGAAATAAGTCAGGGTATCTCGGGCGCACAGATATTCACATTTTCGGTTTTGGACAAAGAGGAAGAGGTAATAAAAAAATTAAAGGAATATCAAGGTGAATATGTAAAACTTGATTATGTGGAACGATATGCCACTTTTTTCTGGTTGGGTGACACCAAGTATTTTATTACCAATGTTGAAAAGGAAGATTCTCCCCACTTCAGGAAATAGCAAATGCAAAATTTTAAATCTGCCAAAGAATCACAGGTATCAATAACCGAACTGATGCTCCCTTCCCACTCTAATTTCAGTGGAAAAGTGCATGGTGGGCATATCTTGAACCTAATGGACCAAATTGCTTTTGCCTGTGCCTCAAAGCATTCACAGCACTATTGTGTGACTGCTTCGGTCAACAAAGTTGACTTTTTGAATCCTATCGAGGTTGGGGAACTGGTCACTTTGCATGCTTCAATTAATTATGTGGGTAAGACTTCTATGGTGGTGGGGGTACGCGTAGAATCCGAGAATATTACTACTGGCGGGAAAAAGCATTGTAATTCGTCGTATTTCACTATGGTTGCAAAAGATGAATATGGTCATAATGTATTGGTGCCGGGTTTGATTATCGAGAATGAACAAGGTATTCGACGATTTACAAGAAGTATGCGCCACAAGGAACAGGCAATGAAAAGGCGTTCCAAGTTCAAGGCTTCAAAATTTAAGGTTAAAGAGCATCTTAAGCAACTAAAAGGTGAAAATGTTAAAATTGAATACAATCATTAGAATAGGCAGCAATGAATAACACTTTCGATTTTGGGGTGGTCGGCTTAGGGGTCATGGGACGTAATTTCATTTTGAATGTTGCGGAAAAAGGATTTACAGCCTTCGGTCATGATCTTGACGAAGCGAAGGTTGACTCCCTTTTGAATGAATGTGGTAACAATCAAGATATTGGGGCATCTGCCAACGTAAAAACATTCGTAAATTCATTATCCCTTCCAAGAAAAATAATGTTATTGGTCCCTGCCGGTAAAACCGTAAATATCGTAATCGAATGCCTTTTACCCCATTTAGACCCCGATGATATTATTATTGATGGAGGAAATTCCTTTTTTAGGGAAACCGATAAAAGGGAAGAATATCTCAAAGCTAAGGGAATTCATTTTTTTGGCGCTGGAATTTCTGGTGGTGCAAAGGGAGCTAGATTGGGACCGAGCCTCATGCCCGGAGGTTCCAAAGACGCATATAACCTGGTACAGCCTATTTTTGAAGCTGTGGCAGCTAAATTTCAAGGAGAACCATGCGTTGCTTATTTAGGACCCAAATCGGCTGGAAATTATGTGAAAATGGTGCACAACGGTATTGAATATGCACTGATGCAACTTATTTCCGAAGCTTACAATACCCTAAAAGTATATGGGGATTATAGTAATCCAGAACTTAATGACCTCTTCATAAAATGGAATCGAGGTAGATTGCAATCATTCTTAATGGAAATTACATCCAGGATTCTAATTAAAAAGGATAATCAGGACGATGGATATTTGGTAGACAGGATAATGGATAAGGCCAAACAAAAGGGAACAGGTAAATGGACTTCCCAAAATGCAATGGATTTAGGGATACCCGTACCTTCTATTGATATAGCGGTGAGCATGCGCGAGCTATCGGCTATGAAGGAAGAACGCGAGAAAGCCTCTAGATTTTACAAATCCAAGGTTGTTAATAAAAATGATAAAAATGAGCTTGAAAAAATGGTAGAAGAGGCTTTATATTTTGGGTTTGTAATAATCTATGCCCAAGGTTTTCACCAACTTGCTATAGCTTCTGAGGAATATAGCTATGAATTGGATTTGTGCTCAATAGCCAAAATTTGGAGAGCAGGATGTATTATTAGGGCTGGACTTTTGGAAGATATTTCCAATGCATACGCAAAGAATGACAAACTGTCCCATCTCTTGTTCGACACTACTTTTATTGATGCAATAAAGCCTGTAGTAGAGTCAGTGCGAAGTCTTGTTTCCCAATCAGTTAAAAATGGTATTCCGTTACCTGGTCTTTCGAATTCCCTGACGTATTTCGATGCTTTTAAATCAAGCAGATTGCCTTTGAATTTAATACAAGCCCAGCGGGACTATTTTGGTTCGCATGGCTATGAAAGAACAGACATGGAAGGTATTTTCCATACCGAGTGGTAAGGTTAGGATAAATTCCAAAAAAACAATTTCCACATTCCGAAGCTCAGTCGTAGAAACCCCTGATGGGAAAAGAAATTTAGGTCTTACTACTTAGACAGGTACATTTTCCGCCTAGAATATAGTTCATAAAACTTATCATCCTTTAAACTATCAATAAATAGGATACTTTCCCCTGTACTCTTCATTTCAGGGCCCAAATTCTTGTTTACATTCGGAAATTTGTTGAATGAGAATACGGGTTGTTTAATAGCGAAACCTTCTAATTGGGGATTAAACTTAAAGTCCTTTACTTTTTTCTCCCCTAACATTACCTTAGTGGCATAGTTCACATAAGGCTCTTTGTAAGCCTTTGCGATGAAAGGAACTGTTCTTGAAGCTCTTGGGTTCGCCTCGATGATATAAACCATATCATCTTTGATTGCAAACTGTATATTGATCAGCCCAACGGTATTTAAGGCAAGTGCAATTTTCTTGGTGTGATCTTTTATCTGTTGCATGACAAATTCGCCTAGATTAAACGGCGGTAAGGTCGCATTTGAATCCCCGGAATGAATACCACAAGGTTCAATATGCTCCATAATACCAACAATGTAGACATCTTTTCCATCACAGATAGCGTCGGCCTCTGCTTCGATGGCACCATCCAAATAATGATCAAGTAGTAATTTGTTGTTTGGTATCTTTCGAAGAAGATCAACTACATGTTCTTCCAATTCTTCCTTATTGATTACAATTTTCATTCCTTGTCCCCCCAGAACATAGGATGGGCGAACCAATAACGGGAAATCCAATTTATCAGCCAATTCCAGGGCCTCATCTGCAGTTTCAGCAACCCCAAATTGTGGATAGGGAATATTGTTCGCTTCCAATAGGGTTGAAAAACTACCTCGGTCCTCGGCCAAATCAAGAGACTTAAAACTAGTGCCTATTATTTTAATTCCATATTTATCCAATTTCTCGGCAAGTTTCAATGCCGTTTGACCACCAAGTTGAACGATTACCCCCTCAGGCTTCTCATGACGGATTATATCGTAAATATGTTCCCAGAATACGGGCTCAAAATATAACTTATCGGCGATATCAAAATCGGTGGAAACCGTTTCAGGATTACAATTGATCATAATGGTTTCATAGCCACATTCGGCTGCAGCCAATACGCCATGAACACAGCAATAATCAAATTCGATACCCTGCCCTATACGGTTCGGTCCAGACCCTAGAACAACTATCTTCTTTTTATCGGTGACAAGACTATCGTTTTCAACTTTCCTTATTCCATCAGCAGTTTCAAATTCCGCTTCGAAAGTTGAATAGTAATAGGGTGTCATGGCCTTAAACTCCGCTGCACAGGTATCTACCAATTTATAGATCCGGTTGATATTAAGTTCTTCCCTTTTCTTATAGACCTCGCTTTCATAACAATCGAGCATGTGTGCTACCTGCCTATCAGCAAAACCTTTTTGTTTGGCCTCGAGCAACAAACTTTTAGGAAGGCTTGCTATAGTGTATTGGGATATCTCTTTTTCCAGAAAATGAAGCTCCTCATATTGTTTTAAGAACCACATGTCTATCTTGGTTATCTCATGTATTCTACTCAAAGGAATACCCAATTGTATGGCATCATAAATAACAAAGACCCTATCCCATCCGGGAATAGTTAGTTTATTAATTATCTGCTCGTAGTCTTTATAGCCTTTACCATCAGCTCCAAGCCCATTTCTCTTTATTTCAAGGGATTGGGTTGCTTTGTGCAATGCCTCTTGGAAAGAACGCCCTATGCCCATTACCTCACCTACCGACTTCATTTGAAGACCTAAAGTACGATCTGATCCCTCGAATTTATCAAAATTCCATCTTGGGATTTTTACGATAACATAATCCAATGTTGGTTCAAAAAGTGCAGATGTGGATTTTGTTATTTGATTATCCAATTCATCCAAATGATAACCAATTGCCAATTTAGAAGCAATCTTGGCGATTGGATAACCCGTTGCCTTTGATGCCAATGCCGATGAACGTGATACCCTAGGATTAATTTCAATCGCGATGATATCTTCCTTTTCATCAGGGCTTACAGCGAACTGTACATTACAACCGCCGGCAAAATCACCGATACTACGCATCATTTTGATGGCCATATCCCGCATCTTTTGAAAGGTTCGGTCCGATAAGGTCATAGCTGGTGCAACGGTTATTGAATCGCCCGTATGGATTCCCATAGGGTCCATATTCTCAATGGTACAGATAATAACCACATTGTCATTTTTATCACGAAGCAACTCCAACTCATATTCCTTCCATCCCATCAGGGCCTTGTCAATCATCACCTCGTGAATTGGCGATACTTCGAGTCCCCTACTCAACAATTCATCAAAATCATCCGGCTTGTAAACAATCGATGCACCGGCACCTCCTAAGGTATAGGAAGCACGGATCACAAGAGGAAAACCAAATTCCTGGGCAATTTCCTTGCCTTTCAAGAATGACGTTGCAGTTGCCTGGGGTGCCATGCCTATGCCAATCCGAAGCATTAATTCACGAAATTTCTCCCTATCCTCTGTAATATTAATGGCATCGATATCAACTCCGATAATCTCAACATCAAAATCCTCCCAGATTCCTTTTTCATCGGCCTCGATACATAGATTTAGCGCCGTCTGCCCCCCCATGGTCGGCAATACGGCATCGATCTGTGGGTGTTCTTTTAATATTGCGATAATAGATTTAGTAGTCAATGGTTTTAGATATACATGATCGGCCATTGTGGGATCGGTCATGATTGTCGCAGGGTTACTATTAATGAGAATGGTTTCAATGCCATCTTCCCGCAAACTTCGCAACGACTGGGAACCCGAATAATCAAACTCACAGGCTTGTCCTATAATTATGGGTCCAGACCCTATGATCAATATTGACTTTAAATCATTTCTTTTTGGCATGCTCTCGGATATTTTAAAACTTCTATTAAGGACAAAAAAAAGGTGCTACTTTCAGAAAAGTAACACCTTAATATTTTATAAAAAATCTAATCATTATTTTTTGTGTCTCAGCTCAGAGGATACAGACAATTTTTTTCTTCCTTTAGCTCTTCTTCTAGAAAGGACCTTTCTCCCATTAACAGTAGCCATGCGCTCTCTAAAGCCATGCTTGTTCTTTCTCTTTCTTTTTGATGGCTGATACGTTCTTTTCATCCTCGGACTTAATTTATAAAACTATTATTGCACATTGACTTTTGCTAAGACCTCTGCAAAATCTGGGCGCAAATATACAAAGAGTTTTTGCTTTGACAAACCTAATCAAAAAAATATTTTTTTGCTATGGCATACCATCCACAGATAGGTTTTTATTACTTTTGCCAGACGTATTGTTAAGGCAGCTCTATGCCTAAATTACCCACATTTAATAGAATTCAACATGTTTAACAAAAACATTAAACTAGTAATAGCAGGTCTTATCATCGTCTACGCCATCTACCAATTTATTGAGGGTAATATCGGCAACGGAATATTCTTAATATTATTCTCACTCATTTTCATCTTCCTTTATTTTAGGAATGAGTTGATTTTACTCGCCTTTCTTCGAATGCGCAAGCAAGATATGGAAGGTACTCAAAAGTGGCTTGACAAAATAAAGAATCCCGAGACAGCACTTATCACTAAACAACAAGGTTATTATAATTATTTACACGGAATTCTTCATTCCCAAAAGAATTTGACACAAGCCGAAAAGTTCTTTAGAAAAGCTTTGAAGTTAGGGCTCACGATGGACTATGACGTTGCCATGGCCAAGCTTAGTTTGGCCGGTATTGCTATGCAAAAACGACGCAAGCGAGAGGCTACTACCCTTTTGAATGAAGCTAAAAAACTGGATAAAAACAATATGCTGACAGATCAAATAAAGATGATGCAGCAGCAGATGAAGAAAATTTAGGTTCTTATTTACCTACTTTGTAATATCCTTTAATAGGGATTTCTATGGTATATTTTTTTCTTGAAGCATTGTTCAAATGCGGTTCTCTGAGCCAAGGATTATGTCGCTTTAAGATTTTGTAATTAATTTCATATTCATTCGCAAAATCCGCGAAACTTGCCACGGGTTCCTCTAACTCTACTTTGAAAGTTGGAACAGCACTATACATATCTTTCTTGTCTATTTCAAAGCCGTATTTATCAGGATTTGAAAGAATCTCCTTTATAGCCATAATTCGAAAAACATACCTTCCTGTTTCCTGTCCCAATAAAAGATCATAATAATCATCGACCTTTTGAATCCCCATATATTTATTGATTGCGCCTGGTCCTGCGTTGTACGCAGCGGCAGTCATTGTCCAACTTCCATATTTATTCTTCCATTTGTTCAAATAATCACAAGCAACTTGGGTGGATTTCTCCAAATGGTATCGCTCGTCTACATTTGAATTGATTTCAAGTCCATATTCCTTACCTGTTCCTTTCATGATCTGCCAAAACCCGGTAGCACCGGCATGGGAAACTACATTGGTCAAAGCACTTTCGGCCACGGCCAAATATTTAAAATCATCGGGTATACCATTTTTAGCAAGAATCGGTTCAATTATCGGAAAGTACTTATTTGCCCTTTTCATTAAAAGCAAAGCATTTGACTGCCAATAGGTATTTACCAAAAACTCCCTATCAACCCGCTCCATGATTTCCGGGTCATCCTGAGGTACAACCTCGCCTGCAAAATTAAGGTCTGCCGGGATTTCAATTGCCGAGATCCTGTAGGAGTCGGAAACACTCTTTTCCACATCATTCTCCGCAATATCCTGAACATCGGGTGAGGTCGCTTCACTCGTGGTCTGTACCGCAAAAATCAGGGTCGTAATCACAAAAAAGACCCCTAATAACATCAAAATATTCTTTAAAATCTTCATAATTCTTAGTTAGCTTTGTACTCAAAGGTATTAATACAACTCCCTTATTCCAAAATAATTGTGGGCAAGTGTTGATTAAACCATCGAGCGCGATGAATGATCATCGTATGTGTGCCATTTTTGACGGCAATGCAATCCTTGATGTGACTTATTGGAAAAACAGCATCTTTGTCCCCATGTATATGTACCACATTTTTAGTTGGACTTGCCTGTCTCCAATTCACAATTTGATCGATAGACCAGTCAATATAATACTTATCCCTTATTGATAGATACTGTTCGTATAGTTCAAGTCTTTTGGTCACTGTTTCCCCAAAGGCATACTTTACCAACAAATCGACATTATTTACCAAGCCGGTAGGAAGTAATTTATGTGCTTTGGTGTATTTGGCGAATACCAATCTTTTTGGTAACTCTGAGGTCTGCTTAACACTTGAAATTATAATAACTTTTTTAACGGGAATGGTTTTGGCAATTTCCTGGATCAATATCCCACCAAAAGATACACCCACCAAAACCGGATTCTCATGAACAATGTATTTGGTCATTTTTTTAGCGTAGGCAGCAAGAGACATATTCTTATCGGGAACAAACCACTCCAATAAGTGTATTTCAAATTGCTCCTCGGGCAATTTTATATGTTCAAAAATCGAAGAATTGGCCGCCATACCCGGCATAAAGTAAACCTGTAATTTATCTTGGTCCATGTAGGTTAGTATTACGAATTTCTTAGGAAACCCGTATTTTTTTTATTACTTTTGTATTCACGTTTAAAAATGTCCCCATCATTTTGAATACCGAGTAAAATTATAAAATTACGGTTAAAGAGAATCGTGATTTTTTTGTCTAGACCAATTTTTAAAATCAAACTATATGAATGAAGTAGAAATTAAAGACAATAGTTTCCTGCGCCAATTTGAAACTAGGGTCAATGGTCATTTGGCCAAGATCGAGTATTCTTCACAAGAACGTAAAGTTTTTTTAACCAAATTAGTTGTTCCTGAAGAAATTACCCAAGATGGCTTTAAAGAGGATTTCATTAAATCGGTTTTACATCATATTCAAGATCAAAATCAAAGAGTAGTACCAACTAGTCCACAAATTGCAGGATTCTTAAGAAAGAATAGGCAATATAAAGAAATGCTACCAGTTGGTATACGAATTTAATTGGTGCCTGTAAAAAGATCAAATCCTGCTAAGTGAGCAGGATTTTTTTATACTGCCAGTTTAGAATCAACAAATTCAAAACGTACCAGGCCATCAACATCGATTTGGGTAAGTTCCACTTTGTGAAGGGTATTTACCAAGCTTGGACTCCATGGGGCTTTTACCTTTACATAGTTCTCCGTAAATCCGTGAATATAACCATCCTTATTTTCCCCTTCGAACAATACGGTCCTCATTGTTCCCAACTGACTTTCATAAAAAGCCCTTCGTTTCTTAACGGAAAGTCCTCGTAACATCTTGCTTCGCTTACTTCTTACCTTTAAAGGTACAGGGTCCATCATCTTTGCTGCGGGTGTATTATCCCTTTCTGAATAGGTAAAAACATGCAGATAAGATATGTCTATCGCACTTAAAAAATGATAGGTTTCCAGGAAATGGGCATCGCTTTCCCCTGGAAAACCAACGATAACATCAACCCCAATGCAGGCATCGGGCATTACCTCCCTAATTCTTTTTACTCTGTCAACATATAAGTTGCTTAAATAGCGGCGTTTCATTTGTTTTAGTATTTCATCGCTGCCACTTTGTAACGGAATATGAAAATGGGGTGCAAAAGAATTGCTATTTGCCACAAAATCTATCGTTTCATTCTTCAATAGATTAGGTTCAATCGATGAAATACGTAAGCGATGGATACCTTCCACACTATCCAAGGCTTGCACTAGTTCAAGAAAGGTATGCTCATGTCTTTTATCACCGAATTCACCCTTGCCAAAATCCCCTATATTAACTCCCGTAAGAACAATTTCCTTTATGCCTTTTTCAGAGATTTTCCTCGCGTTTTTCAGCACATTTTCCAGCATATCGCTTCTTGAGATACCTCGAGCCAACGGTATGGTACAGAAAGTACATTTATAATCACAGCCATCCTGTACCTTTAAAAATGCGCGTGTCCGGTCACCGATGGCATAACTACCTACATAAAAGTCGGCCTCCTCAATCTCACAAGAATGTATTTCGCCCATAATATTTTTGGAAAGGTCATTTACATAATCCGCAATCTTGAATTTCTCGGTGGCGCCCAATACCAAATCCACACCACCAACCGCTGCCAATTGCTCTGGCTTTAATTGTGCATAACACCCGATTGCCGCGATAAAGGCATCAGGGTTCAGCTTCAGGGCTTGCCTTACGATAGATTTAAAACGTTTATCAGCATTCTCGGTTACCGAACATGTATTTATAACATACATGTCGGCCTTTTCGGAAAATCCGACGCGCTCATAGCCCTCTTCTTGAAATCCTCTAGCAATCGTAGAGGTTTCCGAGAAGTTGAGTTTACAACCCAGGGTGTAAAAAGCTACTTTTTTCATACCGAGTTAATTACCATTATCAATGAAATAGGTCCAAAAACAGAAGTGCAAATATACAACATGGGGAATATTAATCTTAAAGAATGGACGAAGGGGAAATCCCCAATTAATATTTACGCCATTTTTTAGTGAGTTCAAAGACATGATTCAGGATATTAGCCTCCTTTTCATCGAATGTCACACCTCTACGGGCCATCATTACCTTAGCGGCATCAAAAGCCTTTACGGGCATGTAAGTAGAGAATCCCGAGGCCCCACCCCAACTAAAACTGGGGATAAAGTTCCGGGGAAAACCTGGAACATAAATATTGACGTTGACACCTATAACCGTTCCTGTATTGAACATCGTATTAATCGCCGTTTTACTATGGTCTCCCATCATCAGTCCGCAAAACTGCAATCCTGTTTGTTCAAACTTTTCGGTGGCATAATTCCAAAGACGTACCTTGGCATAATTATTTTTGAGATTGGAATTATTGGAGTCTGCACCAATATTGCACCATTCCCCTAAAACGGCATTTCCTAAATATCCTTCATGTCCTTTACTTGAATATCCAAAAATAACCGAGTTGCTTATTTCACCACATACTTTTCCATAGGGTCCTACTGTCGTTGCACCATAAATTTTGGCCCCCATCTTAACCACGGCATTGTCACAGAGGGCAAAAGCACCTCGAATGAGACTACCTTCCCAAACTTCAGCATCTTTTCCTATGTAAATTGGCCCTTCAGAGGCATTTAAAATACTGTACTCCACCGACGCCCCTACTTCCAAGAAGATGTTTTCCGGATTAATTAAGCTATTGGTACTTGAAATAGGGGCGCTAATCCTTCCCTCTGTTAAAAAATCAAAGTCGGCCTGAAGGGCTTGGGCGTTTTTTGAAAAGATGTCCCATGTATTTTCGACACGGATCAACTCTCCACTAAACTCAATGGATTTGTATTCCGAAAAATCTACTTCTTGATCCCCTAAGGAAAAAAAAGCAATCACCTCTTCTCCTTGGAAGATAGCTTCATACTGTTGGAGTGATTCAACCATTTCGACTAATTCAGCATTAGGCAAGAATGATGCATTTATCAATACATTTTCATCTAACTCTACCAAAGGGTATTTATCGGAAAGATAATCCTCGGTAACCGTAGTCGTGGTGGTATTCAAGTATTTCTCCCATTTTTCACGAATGGTAAGTATACCAATTCTAATATCCGCTACCGGTCTTGTAAATGTGAAAGGCAATAATGACTCCCTTACAGTGCCATCATAGAGAATGTAATTCATAATGGAATTTTAAACAAAATTAAAAAAATAACGCCCCCGATAATAACTATCGCGGGCGTATGTTTATTGTTGGAAAAAAATGTGGTTTTATTCTTCCTCCTTTTTCTCCACTTTTTGAAATTTCTTGTATTTGCTTTTGAATTTATCAATCCTTCCAGCAGTATCCAAAAACTTAGCTTTACCTGTATAAAATGGATGTGATGTTCTGGATATCTCTAATTTTACCAAAGGATACTCTACACCATCTACCTCCAAAGTCTCCTTGGTGTTTGCTGTAGATTTTGTAATAAACACATCCTCATTGGACATATCTTTGAAAGCTACCAATCTATAATTCTCCGGGTGAATACCTTTTCTCATCGTTAAAACTTTAATCCTTCTGATTTTAGAGCTGCAAATTTAAGTATTTTTATTAAAATGACAATTAATTGGGTAAAAAAGAAAAAAGAATATTTCGTACCTTTAATTGTAACTATTTCCAGTTATATTCAACTAATAATCTAAACCACTAAAATCGAAATCAAAATGGAAGAAAATCAACCAAAAACGGGGAAATTCGCTTTAAACTTTGGTGTGCTACTGGGAGTTGTGAGTGTCGTATTCGGACTTATGCTCTTTTCAATGGATATGCATTACGACCAAGGCTGGGCCATCCGCGGCATTAGTTTGGCATTGACCCTGGCGGCCATCTTATTTGGCATCTCACAATTCAAAAAAGCCAACGACGGTTTTTTGACTATTTCCCAAGCCTTGAAATTGGGGACTGGAATAGCGCTTATTGCCGGCATTATTGGTCTCATTTATTTCTTTTTGCTATCCAATGTAATTGAACCGGGTTATATGGACAAAATGTATGAAATAGGAAAGGAAACGGCCATGGCAGATAATCCTGAATTGACAGAGGAGCAAATTGATCAAGGTATTGAAATGCAAAAGAGTTTTGCTTGGTTAACCTATCCAATCGTTCTTATTTTCAACATAATCATTGGATTGGTTTTTGGGCTAATAGGCGGATTGATCATGAAAAAACAAAAACCCGCATATTAAAGGCAAAATTGTACTTTTGAAAAGAAATTCAGAAGTATTCAATGAATCTGTCTATAGTAATACCCTTACTTAACGAAGAAGAATCACTAATAGAACTCCACGATTGGATTGTAGAAGTCATGCAATCCAATCGTTTTTTCTACGAAATTCTATTTATCGATGATGGTAGTACCGACGGCTCTTGGAAAATCATAACCGATCTCGCGCATAAAAACCCTGATGTTAAAGGCATACGTTTTAAAAAGAATTTCGGAAAATCCCAAGCGCTTCATGCTGGTTTTAATGCCGCGAAAGGTGATGTTGTCATCACTATGGATGCCGACCTTCAGGACAATCCTGAGGAAATCCCCGAATTGTACGATTTAATAAAACACCAAGGATACGACCTTGTTTCTGGATGGAAGAAGAAGCGGTACGACTCGGTTATTACTAAAAATATTCCTTCGAAATTATTCAATTGGGCAGCGCGCAAGACTTCTGGGGTACAATTGAATGATTTCAATTGTGGGTTAAAAGCCTATAAAAAAGAGGTGATTAAAAGTATAGAGGTCCGAGGTGAAATGCATCGATACATACCTGTTTTGGCCAAAAGTGCAGGATTTGGAAATATTGGGGAAAAAATAGTGCAACATCAGGCACGTAAATATGGTAAAACTAAATTTGGTATGGAAAGATTTATTAACGGATTTTTGGATTTGATCACTATTTGGTTTGTCTCTAAATTCGGAAGAAGGCCTATGCACCTTTTCGGGGCCCTCGGGGTGGTCATGTTC
>JAHHKH010000059.1 GCA_018679695.1 Maribacter sp. | reverse complement strand
CTTCTACGGTACACTGTGATCACTTGATTCAAGCTAAAATAGGTGCGGATAAAGATTTGGCTACAGCCAATGATACAAACTCTGAAGTTTATGACTTTTTGAGTACCGTTTCTGATAAGTATGGTGTTGGTTTCTGGAAGCCAGGAGCAGGTATTATACATCAAATTGTATTAGAAAATTATGCATTTCCTGGTGGAATGATGATTGGTACAGATTCGCACACGGTGAATGCAGGCGGTTTAGGGATGGTTGCAATTGGTGTTGGTGGAGCGGATGCCGTGGATGTGATGGCAGGTATGGCCTGGGAATTGAAATTCCCGAAATTGATCGGCGTACGATTGACTGGAACGATTTCCGGTTGGACAGCTCCTAAGGATGTTATTTTGAAAGTTGCCGAGATACTTACTGTAAAAGGGGGTACCGGGGCAATCGTTGAATACTTTGGCCCTGGAGCCTTATCATTGTCGTGTACCGGTAAGGGAACTATTTGTAATATGGGTGCGGAAATTGGTGCCACAACATCAACATTTGGTTATGATGAATCAATGGAACGTTATTTACGCGCCACAGAAAGAGCCGATGTTGCCGATGCTGCTAATGCGATTAAAGGGCATTTGACAGCTGATCCAGAGGTCTATGCTAATCCTGAGCAATATTTTGACCAGGTGATCGATATTGATTTATCGAAATTGGGGCCATTGTTAAACGGACCTTTTACACCTGACTTGTCTACTAACGTAGGTGGGGAAATGACAGAAAAGGCCAAGGCCAATGATTGGCCGCTTCAGGTGGAATGGAGTCTGATAGGTTCCTGCACCAACTCGTCCTATGAAGATTTGTCAAGAGCAGCTTCCATTGCAGAACAAGGGAAGGAAAAAGGATTGAAAATGAAGGCTGAACTGGGAATAAACCCTGGCTCTGAACAAGTGCGATACACAGCCGAACGGGATGGTATTTTGGATACTTTCGAGCAACTGGGTGCTAAGATTTTTACAAATGCCTGTGGGCCATGTATTGGCCAATGGGCAAGATATAGTGATCCAAAGAACGCACCTAAGAACAGTATTGTTCATTCGTTCAACAGAAACTTTGCAAAACGTGCCGATGGTAACCCAAATACGCATGCATTTGTAGCTTCCCCAGAGATAACGGCAGCCATCGCATTTTCAGGAAGATTGGATTTTAACCCGATTACCGATACGCTGATCAACGAAAACGGTGAAGAGGTAAAATTCGATGAACCTACAGGGTGGGAATTACCGCCAAAAGGTTTTGAAGTCGAGGATGCCGGTTATTTGGCACCAGATGAAGATGGTTCAGGTGTTGAGGTTAAAGTGAGTCCTACCTCTGAACGGTTACAGTTGTTAGAGCCTTTTGAGCCCATTGAACCGGAACAATTACAGGGTGTAAAACTATTGATCAAAGCATTTGGTAAGTGTACAACTGACCATATTTCCATGGCTGGACCATGGTTACGGTTCCGTGGGCATTTAGATAATATTGCCAATAATACTTTAATAGGGGCTGTTAATGCTTTTAATAAGAAGACCAACTTTGTCAAAAATCAACTCACAGGGGAATATGGTGGCGTACCAGATACCCAAAGAGCATATAAGGCGTCAGGTATAAAATCTATTGTTGTAGGAGATCATAACTATGGTGAAGGTTCATCAAGGGAACATGCGGCCATGCAACCGAGGCATTTAGGTGTTGCTGCTGTATTGGTCAAGTCATTTGCTCGAATTCATGAGACCAACCTAAAAAAACAAGGTATGCTGGGATTGACCTTTGCAAATGAAAACGACTATGATCTGATTCAAGAAGATGATACATTCAACTTTGTTGACATAGCTGACTTTGCACCTGCAAAACCGCTGACCCTGGAAGTGATCCATGCCGATGGTAGTAAAGATATTATAATGGCGAACCATACGTATAACGAATCGCAAATTGGTTGGTTTAAGGAAGGATCGGCATTGAATGTGATCAAAAGGGAAAATGCAGCATAAATGGTGCGTCCTTTTAATTGACGATTGTAATCTAGGCTAAAACATGATATAATGAATGCTAAAAAACTCCCATTGTTCTTAGGGAGTTTTTAGTTTTGACAAAACCCCTTTAGATGAAGATCAGTAAAAAGACAATCCTGAACGTTTTACTCATTGCATTTGTATTGTCGTTCTTCGTAACTCCATTGGGCCATTTCGGAAAGGTTTTCTTAAATCGTTTTTTTGCTGTAACTCCAGAAATCATTGAAGAAACTTCAAGGCAACAATTACAATCGTACAATTGGAAACTAAAGGATGCGGATTGGGATTTTTTCAATTTGGAACAATCTAAGGGGAAAGTAATATTCATTAATTTTTGGGCATCTTGGAGATTACCTTGTGAAGCCGAACTAAAAGGAATACAAGAACTTCATGATGCTTATAAGGGTAAAATTGATTTTTATATCCTCACCAATGAGGAAAGACCTCCAGTTGAGGAATTCATGAGGCTCAAGAACTTCACTTTTCCTGTTACCTATTTGATTATCGGCGAACCTGCCCCTTTTGAAATAATGGATCCCCCGGCAACGTACATTATCGATAAAAGCGGATTCATAGTGGTAAAAGAAGAAGGTATTGCACGCTGGAATACTTCTAAAATAAGAGCACTTTTTGACAAATTACTTAAATAAATGGCTAATGAAACTAGGTAAAAAGCGATGGATAAACGCAGCGCTGATTCTCCTGATAATCTTAATTCTATTTACCCCAGTGGGGTTTTATACTAGAGTGTTTCTAGGAAGGCTATTTGCAACAAGTGCGACTGTTTTAAAGGTAGAACTACGGATGCCTGTAAAAAATTATGATTGGCAATTAGTAAATGCCGATGGGAAGGAATTCAATTTTGAAATGACCAAAGGTAAGGTGGTTTTGGTAAATTTTTGGGCTACATGGTGTCCCCCTTGTGTAGCAGAAATGCCAAGCCTTCAGAATTTGTACAATGATTACTTTGACAAAGTGGAATTTATGTTTGTCGCGCAGGACAAGGTTGAAAAGGTATCTGCATTTATTGCAAAAAAAGGATATACGCTTCCTGTTTATTATTCAAGGACTGAAGCACCAAAGTTGTTGACTTCGAAAACAATACCCACGACATATGTGATAAATAGAGAAGGAAAGATAATTGTTGCAGAGACTGGCGCTGCTGATTGGAACAGCGACAAGGTCCGAAAAATATTGGATGGGTTACTGATAGACTCGGCACCGAGTGGTGCAGAATAAAACTTGGTATTGTATTGTTGAATAGCGCGATGAAGATGTAAAATAATGTCACAAATAACCACA
>JAHHKH010000047.1 GCA_018679695.1 Maribacter sp. | reverse complement strand
ACATTAGACCAACCAAAGCTGCCATAGGCAAACGCTCGATCAAGCTAGACCCAAACATGATAAATACCAGAAGCATAATCGCCGCCGTAATTCCCGATAATCGAGCCCGCGCTCCCGAAGAGGTGTTGATCAAACTCTGACCGATCATTGCGCAACCTCCCATTCCTGAGAAAAACCCCGAAAGTATATTGGCCGTTCCCTGGGCTAAGCATTCTTTATTGCCACTACCACGCGTATCGGTAATCTCATCAATGATATTCAGTGTAAGCAAACTTTCGGTCAATCCTACAACGGCCACTATGACCGAAAAAGGAAAAATGATTTTCAATGACTGTAAAGTAAAGGGTATTTCTGGAATCGAAAGTGGTGGAAACCCACCTTGAATAGTCTGCCCTTCTTTCATCGTATCCGCAACGGTAAGGGTATCAACCCCAAAGCCTAAAACGATTGCAGAAACAACTACGATTGCCAACAAAGAAGAAGGAATGGCTTTAGTCAATTTTGGGAATCCCCAGATAATCAACATGGTCAACAAGGTTAGTCCAAGCATCGTATAAAAAGGAGTCCCCGTCAAGAGTTCCGCTGTACCCTTTTGGTAAAAATTAGGAAACTGGGCCATGAAAATGATAATGGCGAGACCATTCACGAAGCCGAACATAACTGGATGCGGGACAAGGCGTATAAATTTTCCCAAACGTAAAAATCCTGCGGCCATCTGCAAAAGACCTGCTATGATTACAGTAGCGAAGACATAATGCAATATGGTCTCTGGTTCAATGCCAGGAAAAGTATTCTTCAGTTCCAAAATCAATCCCACAAAAATAACCGCAACCGCGCCTGTGGCACCTGATATCATTCCCGGTCTACCCCCGAAAATGGAAGTGATCAATGCCAATACAAAGGCGGCATAAAGACCCGTCAAAGGAGAAAATCCTGGTATCAAGGCGAAAGCAATTGCCTCTGGCACTAAAGCCAGGGCAACGGTTAATCCCGATAAAATCTCTGTTTTGTAATCTACTTTCTGCTTAAAATCGAATATATTCAAATACTTCTTCACACCTAGGAATTTAAGGGCGCAAAAATAGTACTTAAAGTTGGTTTGACCTTAAATCAGCTAATTATTAGGGATTTGACAACCTACCAGGGTTTTAAACCCAGTAACTTTTCCCCCAGTGGGGATAATTTGGCAGTTTCGTATTTCTCTTGTTCCCAATTTCTTGGATCTCCAGGGAAGGCATAGCCCTCGGGTGCAATTCTATTCTTCCATGAGTTTATACGCCATTGCTTTAATTCCTCATTATCCTCCTCAGCTGGCATCATGGATATATATTGCGCAATGCGAACCTTATCCTTGGATTTATTGGGTCTTATTCCGTGGGGCTCGGTACTATTGAATATCAATAAATCCCCGGCCTCTAACTTAACTTTTACGATTTTGTCCTCTAGGCCGGTAATATCGGGTTGAAAACGATCTCGGTCTTTGGGCTGGGTTAATTTCCAGGAATCGTAATTTCTATAGAGCCAAGGAATGCATTGAAATCCACCCATATTTTCATCGGTCTGGTCCGCAAGAGCCAAAACGCCTTGTACATTCTGTGGTCTGGTTTCTGGGTCATAATCCCAATGAATAAAACCTTTTTGTTCGTGACCCGGTCTATTTGGAAAATTGAGATTGGCGCGATCAATGGTAACCCAAAGTTTTTCGGTGCCCCATACATCTACAAAGGCAGCATAAACCCGTGGCATTTGTCTGTTATTCCATAAATGTTGATGGTTATACACTTCGACCATTCCCGTTCCGGTCAATTCCTTCATTTTCATTTCCGCTCTTGGTGGTGCATACCAAGATTCGGGATCATTGGGGTCTTTTTCCTCAAACTCCCATAGAAAATTGGCCGTGGCCTTTACCTGTTCTTTGGGTATGGCATTCTTGATGACTATATATCCGTTATGCATCCAGAAATCCCAATCTTCTTCACTCATCACCCTTAAGGGTTTCCCATTAGATCGATCATTTAAACTTAATTTACTACTTGTAGCGGTTGATGGGTTACCTGGAATTTCCTCATGGGCCTTATTGGCCATCTCCAATTTTGTTTTAACTTTTTCCATGATATATGTTTTTCTTGTTGAATTGACGTGATAAAACTATATAATACTAAAAACCTTCTCCACCGTTATATTGACAATTATTTGAACTATTTTGATTTTATTGTACAATACTATCTATATATTGAACAATTTAGTTAAATTTAAGGATGAAGATTGAGTTAGAAACATTTAAAACGAACAATAAAAGTCCGTTTCGGCTTTTGCACAACCCGAGATTGAATAATCTTTTCTATTGGCATTTTCATCCTGAATATGAGCTGGTATATATTGAAGGCGCCAATGCGACCCGCCATGTTGGCGACCATATTTCCACTTATCAAGAAAGTGATCTGGTTTTCATAGGCTCCAATATCCCCCATTTGAATTTTGATTATGGAGTACAAACAGATTACAAAAAAGAGGTCTTGCATCTAAAACCATTTTTCAAGGAGATGGTCATTGGTGAAATACCTGAACTTTCAGGAATAAGGGAACTGTTTGAAAAATCTACCTACGGTATTGCTTTCTATGGCGAAACTAAGATAAATGTTGGCAATCGCATGAAAAAGCTTCATACACTTTCTACATTCAATCTATTTTTAGAGATCGTTCAAATTCTGAATATACTGGCTTCAAGCACCGATTTTGAACTTTTGCATGATCAACCCTTTGTCAATAAGTACAATAATAAAGAACAGGAAAGATTACGCCGTATTTATGCATTTGTTGATGAGAATTATCATAGAAAAATAAATATAGACGAAATCGCCGCTGAGTGCAATTTAGGTAAAGAAGCATTTTGTAGGTATTTTAAGAAGGCCACAGGCAATACCTTTGTTTGTTTTTTGAATCAATATAAGATCAGTCAGGCCAAACGATTGCTAATGGTAGGAAAAAACGTGGGTGAAACCTGTTTTGAATGTGGATTTGAAAGCTTGTCTTATTTTAACAGGACGTTCAAAAAAGTAACCCATGAAAATCCTTCTGAATTCAAAAGGAAATTGGCATCAAACTTGGTATAATACTTTAAAACGGGAATAAGGGCCATATACCACAAAAAAAATACCTTTCATGGTCATTCTATTGAAAGCTAATTTTTACCTTGGTCCTTGATCGCAATAAAATGACACTTTTGTTTACTGTACTAATTACTAATTTGAAATATATAATAAAAATCGTAATGCTTAAATCATATCTTTACTTTCTGCTTTTTTTTATTGGTTATTCTTTCAATGGCTTGGCCCAAGATTCGAATACACCCAAATTGGTTGTTGGGGTAATTATCGACCAAATGGGTTTTGAACAATTGTACAAATATCAGGATCGATATGGGGAGACCGGTTTCAATAGGTTACTTAGAGAGGGCTTCAACTTTAAGAACGCAAATGTCAATTATATCCCATCGGAAACTGCCCCGGGCCATGCCTCAATCTACACGGGAACCACTCCTGCTTATCATGGTATTATCGGTAATAGTTGGTATGACCGTGAATTAGGTAATTATGTAGGTAATGTAATGGATTCCAATGAAGAAATCGTCGGTTCAAAAAATGAGAATCCAAACGGTGCTTCCCCAAGAAATTTAGCGGCCACTACCATAACTGACGAGTTAAGGCTAAGGAGTAATTTTAAATCCAAGGTGATAAGTGTTTCCATTAAGGATAGGGCAGCAATACTACCAGGAGGAAAATCTGCCAATGCTGCCTACTGGTACAGTTGGGATTCTAGTCCTGGTTATTTTGTTAGCAGTTCTTTTTACATGAAAAAGGTACCCAAATGGGTTTCCAAATTCAATGAATTGGAAAAATCCGACGCATATCTCAACGAAACCTGGAACACATTATATCCTCTTTCTACCTATACGGCCAGTGCCCCCGACGACAACGATTACGAGCCTTCCCTAGCAGGTAAGCCGAGTCCAACATTTCCATATGACTTCAAAGCCATGCGTGAAAAAGTTAAGGCAAGCGGAACGGAATATCGCTTACTTTGGGTATCCCCTGCAGGTAATTCCTTGTTGACCGAGTTTGCAATTGCGGCCATAGAAAACGAAGAATTAGGTGCCGATAAATA
>JAHHKH010000036.1 GCA_018679695.1 Maribacter sp. | reverse complement strand
ATTAGTCGATGGCAGATTGATAGCGAAAAAGATAAACGGTAAATACCTTATGTATTGGGGTGAACTATTTGTGAATTTAGCCCTTTCTGAAAACGGTACCGATTGGGAACCAATTTTAGATAACGATGGCGAGTTATTACATGTGTTCAAACCCACTTTGAATGAATTCGATAGTCATTTGACCGAGCCGGGGCCGCCTGCCCTATATACCGAGAATGGCATTCTTTTACTCTACAACGGAAAGAATCTAAGTGGTGAAGGGGCAACAACCAAGTTTCCCGAAGGCACCTATTGTGGTGGACAAGTCCTTTTTGATAAGAATGAGCCAACCCATGTTCTGGCCCGCTTGGATACTCCCTTTATCTGTCCGGATCTACCCCATGAAATAACCGGACAGTACAAAGCTGGAACAACGTTTATCGAGGGTTTGGTTTATTTTAAAAATAAGTGGTTCCTATATTACGGAACCGCCGACTCCATGGTAGGATTGGCGGTTAAAACAGATTAAAATGAGAAAAGTTCTTCTACTTTATTCAATATTCCTTGGATTTTCATGTGCCGATAGCCCCAAGGAAATCGAAATTTCAGAACCCAAGCCCAATGTCATCATCATTATGTCCGATGATCAAGGTTGGGGCGATTTAAGCAGTAGTGGTAATACCAATATCTCAACCCCTAATATAGATGCCCTTGCCCAGAATGGGGTTTCATTTGAAAACTTCTATGTGCAACCCGTATGTTCACCTACCAGAGCAGAACTTTTGACTGGCCGATATGCGGCCAGAACAGGGGTCTATTCCACTTCGGAGGGCGGTGAGCGATTTAATTTAGGCGAAACCACAATCGCCGAGATATTCAGAACTGCCGGATATAAGACAGCGGCTTATGGCAAATGGCATAGTGGTATGCAACCACCTTACCATCCCAATGCAAGAGGCTTTGATGACTATTACGGGTTCGCTTCGGGCCATTGGGGAAACTATTTTAGTCCCATGTTGGAACACAATGGTGCCCTAGTTAAAGGCGAAGGCTTTCTAGTGGATGACCTTACCAACAAGGGTATTGATTTCATCACAGAAAACCAGGATAAGCCCTTTTTTCTTTACCTGCCTTATAACACCCCTCATAGCCCCATGCAGGTTCCTGATCGGTTTTGGGATAAATTCAAGGACAAATCACTTGAAATGAACTATCAGGGAACTGAAGAAGAACCTTTGAATTTCACCAAGGCAGCGCTTGCCATGGTCGAGAACATTGATTTTAATGTTGGAAGGCTAACGCAAAAATTAAAGGAATTAGCGCTGGAAGAAAACACAATAATTATATACCTGTCCGATAATGGGCCCAATGGGTGGCGATGGAATGGGGGGATGCGCGGTAAAAAAGGATCCACAGACGAAGGTGGTGTTAGAACAGCTTTTTTTATGCAATGGAAAAACAACATTCCCAAAGGCAAAACAGTTGCTTCAATAGCGGGTGCGATAGATATCTTACCTACACTTACCAGCTTGGCAGGGATTGAACCAACAACCGAAAAACCACTTGATGGTATAGATTTAAGAGCTCTTTTATTGGATGAAAATCCGAATAGGGATCCACGGCATATAATTAACCATTGGCAGGGGAAAACAAGTATAAGGACCCAAAAATACCGTTTGGATCATGAAAATCACCTTTATGATATGGACACCGATTTAGGACAAAAACAGGACCTTTCCGCAGCCTTGCCCGAATTACTTGATTCTTTGGTTACCCTTAAGAACGATTGGCAATTGGAAATATCAAAAAATAGTGACGATGACACGATCAGACCGATTACACTGGGGCACCCCGATTTTGAATATACCCAGATTCCCGCCCGGGACGGCATTGCACATGGAAATATAAAACGCAGTAATCGTTGGCCGAATAACAGTTTTTTTACGAATTGGAATAGTGTAAAGGATTCCATCACCTGGGATGTGGAGGTATTGGCCGATGGCGATTTTGAAGTTGAACTGTATTATACCTGTCCTAAGGAGAGTGTCGGGACCATCCTAGAAC
>JAHHKH010000030.1 GCA_018679695.1 Maribacter sp. | reverse complement strand
CTATGAGGCTGCTCCTGATCGGTTTGTCATGATTCTTGATGAGTCTAACCCAGAGTATAAAAACCTTCCAGGTATTGCCGTATTGGTAGGAGGCTTGTGGGTCGCTAATTTATATTATTGGGGTTTTAATCAATATATAATCCAACGAACCTTAGCGGCTAAATCGCTGAAAGAAGCGCAAAAAGGAATCTTATTGGCCGCATTCTTAAAATTGGTAATTCCATTGATCATTGTTATCCCAGGAATTGCTGCCTTTGTAATGATTAACGATCCCGCGATCATGGAAAGATTAGGCGCTGAAGGACTTCAGAATCTACCTTCCCTAGAACAAGCAGATAAGGCGTATCCTTGGTTATTGCAATTTTTACCAACAGGATTAAAAGGTGTGGCATTCGCAGCTCTCGCTGCTGCTATAGTTTCTTCATTGGCGTCAATGTTAAACTCAACTTCCACCATTTTTACAATGGACATTTACCGACAGTACATCAATAAAAACGCTTCGGATAAAGCTACGGTTAATACAGGTAGAATATCTGCAGGTGTTGCCCTGATAATAGCCTGTATAATGGCTCCTTTATTGGGTGGAATAGATCAGGCATTCCAATTTATCCAAGAATATACCGGTATTGTGAGTCCAGGAATATTGGCCGTATTCCTATTGGGATTGTTTTGGAAGAAAACGACCAACAAGGCAGCCATTGTGGGCGCATTATCTTCCATTCCCATCGCTATGTATTTCAAGATAGCCCCTAAGGGAATATCCACAAGTCCATTCTTTGTTGATGTACCCTTCTTGGATCAAATGGGATATACGCTTATCTTGACAATGATCGTAATTATTTTATTCAGTCTCTACCAACATAAAGGGGCAGATGATAAAAAAGGTATTGAAATTACCAAAGGCATGTTCAAAACAAGTCCAGAATTTAACATTGGTTCTTTTGCAGTAATGATTATTTTAGTGGTTATATATTCACTCTTTTGGAACTAGAAAAATCAAAAAATAGGATTAAAGGAGTTGGTGCGCCCAACTCCTTTTTATTTAATGGTAATTGTATGAAAACGATTTTACTTGCATTACTCGCTTGTACTATTCTTCTTGGATGCTCTAACTTGGGTAAACTGACATTCATTACCAAACTACCAAAAAATCTGGGTGAAAATTCAGGAATAATCACGCTAAGGGATTCCACGATTTGGTTAATCGAGGATCGAGGTAATAATGATGAGATTTATCTTGTTGATTTTAAGGGAATGCTCTTGAAAAAGTTTGAGGTCAAAAATGCAAAAAACCAGGATTGGGAAGATTTGGCCACTGATCGGGATGGTAATATCTATATTGGGGATTTTGGGAACAATCATAACAAAAGAAAGAACTTGGCCATCTATAAACTGCCCAATCCAGAAATTGAAAAAGGGGCAAAAATAGATGCTGAAAAAATAACTTTTAACTATCCAGAACAAGAGGCTTTTCCTCCTAAGATGGCTGAACTTAATTATGATGCGGAAGCCTTATTCTTTCATCAGGGTTATCTATATGTAATTACCAAGAACAGGACGGTTCCCTTTTCAGGGGAAGCCTTCATTTACAAAATACCGGCTAAACCGGGAAAACACATGGCCCAATTAGTAGGTAAGTTTGTTACCTGTAAACAGGATGTTATTTGCCAAGTGACCGCGGCGGACATTTCACCTGACGGAACCACCATTGCCCTTTTGGGTTATGGCAAATTGTGGTTATTTACCGATTTTAAATGGGATGATTTTTCAAATGGGAAAATGAAAACCCTTAATCTGGGCGTATCTACCCAATTGGAATCCTTATGTTTTTGGAATGATGACACCTTATTGCTTTCCGATGAGGAAAGAGGTAATACGGGAGGTAACCTCTATTCCCTGAAACTAAAAAAGTAATTCCCGGAGCCTAGAATCCAAAACCTAGACCAAAAGTAATCCTTGGGCCATCAACACTATCAAAGTAAGCCAAGGTCAAGGAAGCAATATCGGTAGCATTAAAGAAGAAACCCCCACCATACGAACTATGCCAAGTGTCTGAATCCTCATTCGGCAACCATACCCTACCATAATCATAGCCGGCATAAACCCCCATGGTGACCGGCAACAAACCCGTTTTTACCCGTTTTAACTTAAAGCGTAAGTCGGTATTTTGGTAATATGATTTTTTACCTGTAAAACGTTGATTTCTAAAACCGCGCAATCCGTCCATTCCTCCAATACTCGCCCCTTGATAAAATTCATAACCATTTCCAATGTTAAAATGGGCTTTCCATTTGGTCGCCAATACCAGTCTACCACTAGGCACTAATTTATAATTAAAGGAAATACTTGGCACTATATATCCATAATTCTGGTTCCCATCCTCGGTATTTCGCTTATATCCGACATGCAATGAAGTGGCCATACCCATGGTTGGGAAAGCATTATTGTCAGAATTTGCATAAGAGTATTCTGCATCTACCCCTACAAAACGCTTACTACTCTCTTCCCCATTGGCAACATAAAATGTGTTGACAAACCGATCTTCGGTTTCTTCAACCTCAAAATCTTCATAGCTAACTCCCAATCGGTATTTTGACCCCAGATCACCTCGCCACACCAACGAAGGGGTAAGTTTTAAAGTCTGCAATTTCACCCGATTATAATCCAATTCCAAATCATCATCCAAGTTTTCGGTATCATTACCCAGTCCAAAGAAATTGATGCTGTAATTAGGGCTGGTAAACCGCGCATCAAGCTCTATATTGGCCTTACCCAAGGCATGTGCAAATTCACCCTTATAACCCAGGTCATAACCACTCGTTGCAAAATAAAAAGCGGCATTAACCGTATGCTGACTGGTAAACGGATTTTGCCTAAACCCATTGAACGTATAAATATTGGTAAACCCTATTTTAAAACCATCATCAGGATTTGATCCAATAGTAGGAATAATTTGATTTGAACTACTTTTCAGGTTTATGGGTCGATAAGTATTGGTTTCATAATCGTTGGTTAACCGCATTTTGGCACTCTTAATATTTTTGAAGGTATTCTTTTTTGAAAGATGATCATATACATATACACCCCTGCTATCGATTATATCATAGACATCATTGTTCTGACCCCCTACCAATCGCAGTTTTATTCGCCCTTTATTACCATTTACCTCAAATTGGTCGTCATCATCCAAACCATAGATCCATACCTCTTTAGTAATATTTTGATCATAGGTCTTATTGAAAAATACCTCTCCTTTCTTTCCGTTCTTTATACGATTGCCAGCAATCTTGACATTTCCACCGGAAAGCTGTGTAATTGTAAAATAATCGTCCTTATCGGTTCCCCTGACTACGGAATATCTATTTAGTATTTTATAATATTCTTCTGCCGTCTCCATTAAGTTGCGTTTTCTTGCCAACAGCGTTTTCTTGATTTTTAATATGGTCCCATCATGTACTTCCTTGGGGAATGCCATAAATGCCCTATCAATGACATCTTCGGTTATATTATCTTGAATATATTTTACCTGCTCGCGCCAAACATCCATTGTGGTTTCAGGTAAAAGCACCATATCCAAAGCAAACGTCTTTGGCGAGCCATTAAAACCTTTTACACTACGAATTTCCTCATTAAATCCCTCCATTAATGTCAACCCAGGTACAATGCGTGTTATAAGATTCATTAAAGGACCATCCCCCATAATTGAGAATGCTTGATCCCTATCCCTAGGAACGGGTTTATAAATGATCTTATCATTTTCCTTATCCTTGAATCGTGCCCAGCGCCATTGATCGGTATGCCTATCCCAATCCCCGATCATCATGTCGAATAAACGTGCTTTGAGATAAGTGTGATTATCAACCAGGTATTTTTCATCTGTGCGAAGTTTTTTAAGAATATCATCGGTACTTTCCAAGGTATTGGAATAACCAAAACTTTTCAGGTTACCATGACCGCTATCCGTACGTTCCTCGACCATGTACAATTCATCCCCAAATTCATCATCAAAGTCCTTAATGGCCCTTTGTTTGGGGATATAATACAGTTTCGGGTTGGTATGATAAATGCCTACGGCATCTGACAATTCGCCTATGGTAAATGGTGCATATGGATGCGATCCGGTATAAAAATCCTCCAAAAGACTTTCGGTAAAGGTATCCTCAAACTCGCCTACCACATATTGTTCTTTAAAGGCCATGGATTGAAGATATATTTCAGCACTTTTCCTCAAGGCACGCATAACATATTCCTTACCATCCTTATTCACAAGTCTTAGTGATTTCGATTGATGTCCTCCACCTTTACGAACCACTTTCAAACCACCGAAAAGAGTATCCAAATCAACTGTCGGGGCAGCCACTTTGGTCGCATAAACATCGCGATAACGCTCTCCCCAAATGGTTTTGAAAAATTTACTCTTGTCTACTTCCTCATCAGTATAAATAGATGCCTTAACCTCTGGAGGAAAAACATTGTCATATACTGTTTGGTCATTGTTCCGTTTGGTTTCCAAGACTGTGGTTGTATAAAGGAATTCTTCTGTGCCATCGGCTGCGACCCCATAAAACCGAACCCTGGAAGAACCATCGGTATATACTTCCAAAATGGCATATCCCATCCGGCCTGTTGAAAATTTACTGCCATTCAACAACCGTGTTGCCCCTTCCTTAGCGCCTGCCCCACTGACAATTTGGGGTGTATTCTCCTCGAAAATGTATTGTAAGGTATGCTCGTGACCCGATGCGAATATTACCTTTTCAGAGTATTGGGCCAATGTAATGATGCGATTTCTCAATTGCTGATAGCGCTTGTTCTGCAGGTCTTCTGGTGAGGCACCTGTAGTTTTCCGCAATAGACTAACTAGACTACCAATTACAGGCAGCGGGAATTTACCATCGCTGGGATACAATTGTCTTTTCATGGAAAATTGTCCCCCATGCGGTCCGTAGCTGAACATGGGATGGTGTAAAGCCATTATGGTTGTCTTATTGGCATTCTTCTTTATCAACCCTTCCAGTTCCTCGAAGAACTTTTCCCGGTCTTTGAGTTCACACTCATCATTCATTGTTGGATACCTATCCCAATTTACGAGATACCACTCCGTGTCTATGGCAATGATTACAACATCATCATTGACTTCTATCTTTTGTATGGGGCAACCATCTTGGGGGGAAAACACCTTTTTACTGTCGAGCTTTTTCTCAATGTAGTTCTGTTCCCGTGCCAGTCCCTTCAACCCATCACTGTACCAATCGTGGTTTCCTGGAATAAATA
>JAHHKH010000027.1 GCA_018679695.1 Maribacter sp. | reverse complement strand
CATTTATTCGTGGGGACCAATCACCAAAACATGTTGTTCTTCACCCAAAAAGGGAAGTGTTTCTGGATGCGCGTTTATGAGATACCTGAAGGTAGTAGAACGTCGAAAGGAAGAGCCATACAGAATTTGATAAACATTGAGCAGGATGATAAGGTCAAAGCCTTTATTTGTACGCAAGACCTTAAAGATGAGGATTATGTGAATAATCATTTCGTGATAATGGCCACCAAAAAAGGTACGGTCAAAAAGACCTCCTTAGAGCAATATTCAAGACCGCGCCAGAATGGAATCAATGCCATTGGTATTCGTGAGGGTGATGAACTTTTGGAAGCTAAATTGACGACAGGTACCAGTCAAATATTCTTAGGTTTAAAATCGGGTAAGGCCATTAGATTTGAAGAAAGCAAGACTAGACCCATGGGCCGTAATGCCTCTGGGGTACGAGGAATTCGACTTGCTGATGAGAATGATGAAGTAATAGGAATGGTATCGGTTCATAATTTTGATGAGGAAATCCTTGTAGTATCCGAGAATGGGTATGGTAAACGTTCAAGCATTGATGATTATAGGATTACCAATCGGGGTGGTAAGGGAGTAAAAACAATTTCCATAACCGATAAGACAGGTGGTTTGGTCGCAATCAAAAATGTATCGGATTCAGATGACCTAATGATAATCAACAAATCTGGTATCGCCATTCGTATGAGTGTTGAGGATTTACGCGTTATGGGAAGAGCTACCCAAGGTGTTAAATTAATTAATATCAAAGGTAATGACAGCATAGCTGCCGTGGCGAAGGTAATGAAAGATGACGATGCTGTTGATGAAGCCGATATCATGAATATCGAGGTAGATACAGAAGATGGCACGGCTCTTGATAAAGGAAGTACGGATGAAACAAAAGAATAATCAATAAACACTAATATCTTAATTTAATCGTAATGAAAACTAAAATTTTAATTCTTGTAGCAATGTCTTTTACAATGGTTGGCTTTGCTCAAAAAAATGAGATAAAAGCAGCGGACAAAGCTCTAAAGGGAGGTGATGCTGCAAGCGCTAAAACATCACTCGAAGCTGCTGCAGGAGTGATTGATGCAGCTGATGTAAAGGTTCAGGCCCAATATTATTTCCTTCGTGGAAAAATATATGCCGATTTGGCAAAAAAAGGGGATAACAGTGCTTTCGATACTGCAATTTCCTCATTCAATAAAGCAAAGGAAATCGAAACTGCCAGTGGTAAAGCCAAGTATGGTAAGGAAATCGATAATCAGATGACTATAATTGCCGCGGATTTGGTGAATTCAGCCGTTGAGGATAACCGTGAAAAGAAGTTCAAGGAGGCAGGGGAAAAACTCTATATGAGTTATAAAATCAGCCCAAAAGACACCATATACCTCTATTATGCTGCCAGTAGCGCAGTAAATGGTGGTGAGTATGAGCAGGCACTCGGTTACTATAACGAACTTAAGGAAATCGGCTATGATGGTGGCGGAATGGAATATAAGGCCAAAAATGTGGCCACAGGGGAGGTAGAAACAATGGATAAGGTTCAAAGGGATTTGATGGTAAAATCAGGAACCTATACAGATCCGGTTGATGATGAAACACCTTCTAAAACTACTGAAATAGTAAAGAATATTGCGCTTATCTATACGCAATTGGGCCAGGATGATAAGGCATTGGACGCCTATAAGGCGGCAAGAGCGAAAGATCCAGAGGATGTGAACTTAATTTTGAACGAAGCTAATTTACATTATAAGTTAGGGGATAAGGAAATGTTCAAATCATTAATGGCCGAAGCCACAGCTGTTGCTCCCGATAATCCTGACCTACACTATAATATTGGTGTAATTAGTAATGAACAAGGAAATATAGAGGAAGCAAGGGCTGCTTATCTCAGGACTTTGGAGATAGATCCTGGATACACCAATGCACAACTGAACCTTTCCACTACCTATGTGAATGAAGGTAACGGACTTATTGATGAGATGAATTCCTTAGGTAACTCCAGGGCTGATATTGCGCGCTACGAAGAATTAAAACAACAGAAGGATGATTTATTCAAAAAAGGAGCAATGGTTTTGGAAGATGCTCTAAAACTCAATCCAGATAACCAAAGTATTTTAACACAGTTGAAAAATATCTATGGTGCCATGGGTGATAATGAGAACTTTATGAGATTGAAAAAACTTTTGGGAGAATAAGCCTACTTCCAAACGAAATGAAAAACCCAGAACATTTGTTCTGGGTTTTTTTTATATGATTTTTTTAATGACCCGAAGTTGGTGGGTATAGCTTTTGGAATCATTATTGAAAATACCGGTATGATCAATACGGTCAATCCTAACTTTGCCATGCACATGAATGATATAGTTATTATCCATTAAGATGCCAACATGATCAATAATACCTTCATTGTTGTCAAAAAAAGCCAAGTCGCCAGCTTCGGATTCCTCGATAAAACTTAATGCCGTTCCTTGGGCAGCCTGGCCAGCCGCACTTCGAACCAAATTGTATCCGTTAATCCGATATACCATTTGCGTAAATCCCGTAGCGTCTATACCAAAGGGTGTTTTGCCACCCCACAGATAGGGCGCATTCAAGTAAAGTAAGGCCGTATTTATAAGGTCTGGTTTTTTTTGTTTAGAGGTAATCAAATTACCCTCGTGAATATGATCGGAGTTTTTGTGGAAAACCGAACCAAGAACTATTGGCAATAAATTACTCTTATCTATTTCAACATAGGAAACCAGATCAATGGTATATTCGGGCGAGGTATCCGAGTCCAGTTCTTTGTATTGCTCTTCATTGAGCATGGTAATCTGCACATTTTGAACCCAACCTTCACATTTATCAAAAGCAGACCTTAGTTTACTCCAATGTTTTCGTTGTTCCAAAACCTTAAAATGTTCCCCGTACAATACCTGTGAAATCATCTCTGCAGTTTCCACTGCCTCAGATCGTATGGGAATAATGCTTAAATGACAAATACCGTATTGCATAAATAGGGTGCAGATGCTATTTAGTTGCTTTCCAAAATGATGGCCGATGCCCCTCCACCGCCATTACAGATCGCTGCAGCACCGATTTTGGCATTGTTCTGACTTAAAACATTCAGTAGGGTTATTATTATTCGCGCGCCGGAACAGCCCAAAGGGTGCCCTAAAGACACGGCACCTCCATTTACATTTACGTTCGAATCATTCAATCCCAATAGTTTCATGTTCGCAAGACCAACGACCGAGAACGCTTCATTAAATTCAAAATAATCCACATCGTCAATTGATATTCCGGCTTTTTCAAGAGCTTTGGGTAGTGCTTTTGCCGGGGCAGTGGTAAACCATTCGGGCTCTTGGGCAGCATCTGCATAACTTTTGATGGTTGCCAATGGTTTGAGATTCAATTCCTTGGCCTTATCGCCACTCATTAAAATCAGGGCAGCGGCACCGTCGTTGATCGTCGAGGCATTTGCCGCGGTTACCGTGCCATCTTTGGTGAATGCAGGGCGCAAAGCCGGAATTTTCTCCATCTTCACATTCTTGTATTCCTCATCTTCGGAAACAACTATTGCATCCCCTCTTCGCTGTGGAACCTCGACGGGTATTACTTCATTGTCAAATTTCCCTTCGTTCCAAGCTTGTGCCGATCTTTTATAGGATTGAATGGCAAAATTATCCTGATCTTCCCGGCTAAAACCATGTTCTACAGCACAGGCATCGGCGCAAACCCCCATCGCATTTTGATCATAGACATCGACCAAACCATCTTTTTGCATACCGTCGATTACCGAACCAGGCCCAAACTTTTGGGCAGTTCTCAAATACATATAATGGGGTATCAGGCTCATGTTCTCCATACCTCCTGCCACTGCGATCGAGATATCACCCAATGCAATGGCCTGGGCAGCCTGCATTACGGCCTTCATCCCTGATGCGCAAACTTTGTTTACGGTTGTACATGGGACTGTATTTGGTATCCCAGCGAAAATAGCTGCTTGCCTGCCCGGAGCCTGCCCAGTGCCAGCCTGAACAACATTACCCATCAATACTTCGTCTACGATTTTTGGATCAAGATTAATTTTTTCCAGGGCACCTTTTATGGCAATAGCACCCAGTTGAGGTGCAGGTATTGTTGAAAGTGAACCCATAAAACTACCTATAGGCGTTCTAACAGCTGAAACAATGACCACATCTTTCATAAATAACTATTTTCGGTGCTGCGAAATTAATAAATTAAAGTGCAATGATTATGAATGTTGCCACAAAAGGTCTATTATATTTTCTATTTTTGATGATAGATATAAATTAGATATATACCCATTGGAGAAGCTGTACAAAAACCAATCCCTTATTTATAAATACTTACTTTACGCGGTATCTATTTTTTGTATTGTTTTCTTTTTTCCGAAGGGGGGTAAGTTCAAATATGAATTTCAAAAAGGGAAACCATGGCAATATGAAAACCTTTATGCACCTTTCGACTTCTCGGTAAAGAAATCCCAGGATGAAATTGCTGTTGAAAGGCAGAAGATCATCGACAGGCAGTTCGCTTATTATAGGTACGATGAGGATATTGCCAAAGGTGTTATTGCCGAATATGAGGCAAAGTTTTCCGAATCGTTGAATAGTGACCAGATAGGAACCAGGCAATATGCCAACTTAAAGAAAGTGGGACAGGATGTCCTGGAAAGGATATATGAAAATGGAATTCTGGTAAAATCGAACCAAAATGAGAAGGGGAAGCAGATTTATCTGATAAAACAGAATGAAGCAAAAGAGATACAATATGATGGTTTATATAAAATACAGGATGTAGAAAGTGTCATAGAAAGTGCCTTAAGGGAAAGACAATTAGGAAGATACAATACAGTCTTTCAATCGCTATTCTTTGATTTGGTAAAGCCCAATGTGGCCTATGACGAAAACCTTTCCCAAAAGGCCCTGGAGGACGAACTTTCAAAAATTTCCTTGACAAGGGGATCCATTGATGAGGGCAAGCTAATTATTGCGAAAGGGGAGGTAGTCGAATCGGACAATTATAAGATCCTGGAATCCTTGAAAGATGAGTTCGAGTCTGAACTTTGGGCATCGAACAATTACTACTTCATTTTAGCTGGTTATACGGTGCTGGTAGCTTTGGTACTAATGATGCTTTTTCTATTCCTTAAAAAGTATAGGCCCGAAATATTCGAAAATGGGACCAAGGTCACTTTTATATTCATCAATATTCTATTGATGGTATTCATAACTACTTTGGTAGTAAAATATAACGAAGCCTATGTGTTTGTTGTTCCCCTATGTATTCTTCCCTTGATACTCAAGACTTTTTTTGATGCCCGGCTAGGTTTGTTCGTACATGTGCTTACCGTATTGATTTTGGGATTTGTGGTCCCCAACAGTTTCGAGTATATTTTTATTCAGATTATTGCGGGTATTGTCACGATTCTTACGGTATCAGAGCTATATAAAAGGGCGAATCTATTCATCTCCGTTGGTCAGATCACCTTGATTTATATGGTTGCCTATTTGGCCTTTCATATTATTCATGAGGGCAATCTTGACAATATAGTTTGGTTGACCTTGGGATTGTTTTTACTCAATGGTATGATCACACTTTTTGTTCAGCCCTTGATTTATATCTATGAGAAGATATTCGGTTTGGTTTCCGATGTTTCGTTATTGGAATTATCCGATACCAACTCCAAATTACTAAAGGAGTTATCGAACAAGGCACCGGGAACCTTTAATCACTCTTTACAGGTTGCGAACTTGGCAGAGGCCGCTGCAAATGAAATAGGGGCAAATGCCATGCTTGTACGCGTAGGTGCTTTATATCACGATATTGGGAAGTTGGGAAATCCAAGCTATTTTACCGAAAACCAGATTACCAATGTGAATCCCCATGATGATCTTATGCCTATCGATAGTGCAAAGATCATTATAAAACATGTTATCGAAGGGATCGAAATAGCCAGAAAGAATAAATTACCGGATAGGGTAATCGATTTTATAAGATCGCACCACGGTACCACGCTGGTCTATTATTTCTTTAAAAAACAGCAAGAATCGGGGGATAAATTTAGTGAGGAGGATTTTAAATATCCAGGGCCAATACCATTTTCAAAGGAAACAGCAATTTTGATGATGGCCGATTCCGTGGAAGCAGCATCCAAGAGCCTTAAAAATCCTACATTCATGATGATCGACGAATTTGTGGATAAGATTATTGGGGGGCAGATGAATGCGAATCAATTCTTGAATGCCAATATTACTTTTAGGGAGATAGAGACCATTAAGAAGATTTTCAAGCAGAAGCTTACCAACATTTATCATTTAAGGGTAGAATACCCCGAATAATCCCTGAAACATCCAGTAGTCATGGTTGATTATCGGACATTAAAATATTCAAGGTTATTTTTATAATCAATATCTGTTCAATTATTGATTTTCAGGTCCACATCAATAAAAAAAGCGACCTAGGATTTCGGTAATTGCTATTTTCAAAAAATTCAAAAAAATTGTTGCGTTCTCGAATAGGATAAAGTACATTTGCATCCGCAATTTATGCGATAGTTCATTGAGAATATAGAGGAGAGGTGCCGGAGTGGTAACGGAGCAGATTGCTAATCTGTCGACGCGCAAGTGTCGCATGGGTTCGAGTCCCATTCTCTCCGCAATTTTCTTTTAAGTTTTGGGATAACCATTTCGGGGTGTACCATGCTAAAGCTTGGCGGGTCTAGCCCGGCTTGTAAAGCCAAAGGCATTGTTATCGCGTTCCGAATCGATTGTTTTGGAGCGACGATTTAAGAAAAGAGGAGCAAAACGTTTTATAGATGACCATTTCGGGGTGTAGCGTAGCCCGGTTATCGCGCCGCGTTTGGGACGCGGAGGTCGCAGGTTCGAATCCTGCCACCCCGACG
>JAHHKH010000022.1 GCA_018679695.1 Maribacter sp. | reverse complement strand
CCCTCAAGGGGACAATCCCTAGGAACTACATTAAATTACTGTCAAAAAAAGCACCCCTAAAGTCCCCTCAATGGGACAATTATCAATAACAATTTTATATTTCTGTGAATAAAAAACACCCCTAAGGTCCCCTCTAGGGGACAATACCTTATAGCACAATTATAGCCCGACAACAAAGCCAATGGCACCTAAAGCGCTGTTCTAATAATTCATAAGGATTTCACTATCCGAGTACCCTATGCGTTCGGCCTTGGCCTCAAATGAAGTACCCAAAGGTAACGGGCTGTCATACATATGCCATAACGAATCCTTTGGATGTTTCCAGATAATAGTAGCATCGGATTTCTTGGAAATTAGTCGTATCCCATCTTCTTTTTCTTCCATTTCCAATGGAGGGAGTGCCGGTTGCTCTCCGTTTGGAAGCCATTCATAGATCAGTTCCTTTTCCGGGTACCGTCCTAAATCGTTGGTCTCCTTAATCCAAGTGTTCAGCACAGTGCGATAATGTAGAAGCGTATCTTTTAAATCATCCCTTCCTGCTAAATTTTCCAATTCATAGGGGTCTTTTACCAAATCATAAAGTTCCTCTTCAGGCTTGGTGGGATGCAACCAAAATTCCTGGTTTTCATTTAGGGCCCCTTTCGCATACAATTCCCTTAAATTTTGCATCATCGGCATTTGTTCGCGATACGATACGGGCATGGCATGGCTGATATTGGTATTAAAACTCTTAATGTATTTATATCGGGAAGAGCGTACGGCGCGTAAACGATCATAGAGCTCATCAAATCGGTCTGAGGAGTGGAAGGTATATTCTGGCTTGTTTTGAACCTCATATTCACCGAATTGGGCAAGGCCCTGCATCACTTTTGGGGGTTCAATACCAGCTAAGGAAAGTACGGTTGGGGCAAAATCAATAAAACTGATAAAACTGTCATTTCTACTACCCGCCTTTTCATTATTGGGAAATTTAATCACCAAAGGTACTTTTATCCCACTATCATATAGGGCGCGCTTATGTCTCGGAAAAGGCCCCCCGTGATCTGCATAAAAAAAGATGATGCTTGAGTCATAAAGATCGTCTGCTTTCAACTGGGCCAATACTTCCCCTATTTGGTCATCCAAACGTTTTAGATTGCTATAATTTACCGCCAAGTCATGCCGAACGACCTCATTTGCCGGAAAGTAAGGAGGTATAGGAACTTTTGCCGGGTCTACAAAGAGGGAATCATTACTTCGTTTCCAGATTTGCGATTCATGGCACACCCCAAAATTGAAAACAGCAAAAAATGGCTGTTCCTTATCACGATTTCTCCAATGTATCTCCTCACTACTTTCATCCCAAGCTGCCTGGGTCTTTTCAAAATTATAATCTTCCTTTGGGCCATTCGCACAATAGTAGCCCTCTTTCCGTAAGTATTCGGTAAACATCCTCACCCCATCGGGAACAATAGGGGAATAGCTTGGTATATCAATTGTAGGTTCATTTTCTTGGTCCCATGACTTATGGGTCCGCATATTATGGGTTCCCAATGTTGTTGGGTACATGCCGGTAATAATAGCGCTTCTTGCCGGGGCACAAACCGGAACTGGGGAAAAAGCATTGTCAAAAACCACGCCATCATAAGCCAAGGATTCAATATTGGGCAATGCAATGGTACTATCCCCGTACATCGGAAAGAAATCTGGTGATTGATCTTCGGCAACCAACCAGATAATGTTCGGTGATTGCTTTTCTATTCCAGGGTTTTCCGCATTTTTACACGCTCCAATACCCAACGGTATTAGACATAGGAAGGTATATCTGAATAAACGATAGGGTATCATTTTATGCCTTTAAGGAATTCAAGGCTTTGTGGTACTTGCTCTACAACCCTAGAACATTCATCTTCAATGAACATGTATTCTACGCCAAGTTCAATTCCTCTTTTAACAATTCCCTCAATATCAACTTGTCCGGTACCTAAAACCACATTGGTCTCAACATCTTCATGACCTGTATTATTCCCTATTACACCTTTTTCCATATCCTTGAGATGGAATAAAACGAATTTATCTGGGTATTTGTTCAGTAGCGCCATTGGATCGGCACCACCGTGTTGCACCCAATAGACATCCATCTCAAAAGCGAAATACTCCGCATTTTCAGCCATATAATCGAATAAGGTGTCATTCTTGTAGGGTCTAAATTCATAGCCATGGGCATGGTAAGCCAGGGTAATCCCAGCTTCATTCAATAATTTTCCGGCTTTATTGAAAACCGCAACCGCTTCTTTTACATTTTCAATATCGAATTTATTCCCTTCGTGGGGAATCCAGGCGCACATTACATATTTGGCACTGAATTGTCTGGCATTTTCCAAAACCTTGTTCGGATGGTCACGAAGATCTTCATAGGAGGCGCCAACGCTAACCACATCCAAATTATATTGGGTCAATAATGCATCGAATTCCTCGAAAGAAAGCCCATAGGTACCGCCGCCTTCCAAATTTGTCAATCCCCAATCACTGATGGTTTTCAATGAACCGGCGACATCTTTTTTGAATTGGTTACGTAAACTGTACAACTGAATGCCATACTCTTGGGCACTCAGTTGTTGAATACCTGATAGCAAAACAATAGCCAGGACTATAAGAGTTAGGTGCGATTTAAGATTATTCATTTTTTGTATTGATTTATTATGTTAACAAATTGCCTTCTTCATCCCACTCGGCTAGGATACCCCTTTTACTTTGGTCCACACATTTTGCTAGCCATTCAGGGTCATAGGCTACACCATGTTGCTCCAAAATATCCTCAGGCACGCCATCCCAAACATTGGGCATATTGCCTTTATAGCCTAGATCGGCAATTCCGACCTTGGAGGTATAATACCCAGTAACCGTTAAGCCACGCATCATATGAAAAAATTGTATCTCCAAGGACTGTTCCTCCAAAGGCATCTCAATATCATGAAAGGCAATAGGATCAAGTAGTTGCTTTTGTTGCTCAAGGGTTGCTGATTTAAACTCCACCCCAAATTCTGTATTGCATTTATGATCCAGCCACATTAAGCCTCCAAGTAGCGTGGTTTGCATTTCCGGAAAATCTTTTCCTATGAATTCAATAAATTCGGGAACTTCGGCCTCAATTGGTCCTCCATGCGGTTCTTTGGGTGGAAGAATAACCGAACTCAATACAGCGATTGTTTCCATTTCATGTTCATTGAACAGTTGTTCGGCGTTCAATTTATCAATGAGTTCCAATTCCTCAGGGGTTCTTCCAAAGAACTTTTCAGCACCTTTGGCAATATTTTCCTCTACAGTAGGCTCTTCTTCGGTAGTACAACTATTAAATGCCAAACCAGCTGCCCCGGCCCCAGCACCGAGAATAATTGTTTGTATACTTTTCCTTCTATCCATGTACTAGATATTTTGCTGTTTTAATTGTTCAATGATATAATCCGATGCCCTCCATGATAAGGCCAATATGGTCCAGGTACAGTTCTTATCGGCTTGTGATACAAATGGGCCAGCATCAACGATGAAAACATTGTCAACGTCGTGCAATTGTTGATATTTATTGGTAACCGAAGTTTTGGGATCATTACCCATACGGGTCGTACCTACCTCATGAATGATCCTACCAGGAGCAAGGAGGCCATAATCACTATCCTTTCCAGGCTTTTCCCCCAAAGGTTCACCACCCATATTGTGCACTATTTCCTCAAATGTATCTTGCATGTGTTTGGCCTGTTTTCTTTCAAAATCGGACCATTTATAATTGAATTTCAACACTGGAATACCAAACTGATCTACCGTGGTTGGATCTATTTCGCAATAATTGTCTTTTCTGGCAATGGCTTCCCCCCTACCTCCAAAACCAACTACAGAACCATAATATTTCTTAACGTCATCACGTAAGGAATCGCCATAACCCCCAACTTGCAAACCAAAAAATTTATTGAACTCGTTTGGACTGGAACCAAACCCATAGTTGGGCATACCCATGCCTCCCCACATTTCAATATGATACCCTCTGGGGAAGTCTAATTTCGAATTGTCACCCCACCAGGGTGAATACACATGCATGCCTCCAACACCATCTTCATTGTATGAGGTTTTACGATTCATAAGTCCGGGAATAAAAGCGACCCTACTGGCCCCTGTGGAATCATGCAGATATTTCCCCACATGGTCACTACTATTACCCAAGCCATTGGGATGCTGCTTGCTTTTAGAATTCAGAAGAATGCGGGCAGAACTACAGGCCGAGGCTGCAAGGACAACAACTTTGCCTTTTAACCTATACTCTTTTCGGTCGTCCTTACTAATGTAGGAAACTCCTGTGGCTTTACCTTCTTCATTGGTCGTGACTTCACGAACGACCGAATTGACGAATATCTTTACTCGACCACCACTTTTTTGGGCTGGGAATATCAAACAACTACCCGCTGAGAAATCGGCATATACCGAGCAGGATCTTGAACACTGTCCGCAATAAAAACACACCCCCCTATCTTTGTTGATCTTTTTGGTCAACATAGACATTCTGCTAGGAATGACAGGTATCCCCGATTTCCTGGCTCCATTTATATAGAACAATTCATGGAGTCTGGGTTTGGGTGGGGGTAGAAAAAACCCATCAGGATCATCAGGTAATCCCTCATTGGTGCCAAATACCCCGATCAGTTTATCTACCTTATCGTAATAGGGTTTTACATCCTCATAACCAATGGGCCAATCCTCACCATGTCCATCACGTGTTTTTCCTTTAAAGTCTTTAGGGCCAAATCGTAAGGATATACGTCCCCAGTGATTTGTTCGTCCCCCGAGCATATGGGATCGGAACCAATCGAATTTTGTTCCTTCAGTATGGGTATAGGGTTCCCCCTCGATTTCCCAACCCCCATAGGCCGCATCCCATTCCCCAAAGGCACGGGTTGTCGCCGCACCTCTTCGTGGAGATTCATAGGGCCACTTCAATTGGGTCATTTGTTCTGGATTGGCCGGGTCAAAAAAGGGACCTGCCTCAACAACAGCCACATTTAAACCAGCATCTGCCAATTGCTTCGTTGCCATGCCACCGCCAGCACCCGAACCTACTATAATGACATCATATAATTCCGATGATTCTTTTATCTGCATAAATAATTTATAGCTAATGCCCCAAGTTAAAAATTTAATATTTTATAACTGCCATCTTTTGATGATCAAAATTTATTCTCCGAATATTCAATCCCCTAAAATACAGAGTTAAAAGCCAATAGCGAGAATATTTGAATTTAGTAGCCTACTTGTAGCATATTTTTAATTGATTACGGTGGTTTTAAATGTGCCAACTTCCATTTTCTAAATAGTTTGAATATCTTTAGTACTACAGCACTTTAAATTTAAAGATGTCTTCGAAGTCCTTCTACATTAATCGTCGAAATTTTATCAAAGGGGCAACCGCATCGTTGATCCTTTCTTCTTTCGGCACCTATGGCTTTGAATTGATGCATTCCAAAAATCCGATTCGGGTAGGACTTATTGGCACTGGCTGGTATGGTAAGAGTGATCTTTTTCGATTAATGCAGGTAGCGAATGTTAATGTAGTGTCCTTATGTGACGTAGATCAGAAACTTCTAACCGAAGCTGCCGAATTAATTGGTCTAAGGCAGAACTCAGGAAAAAAACCAAGACTGTATAGGGATTACCGAAAAATGCTGGCCGAAAAAGATTTGGATATTGTACTGATCGGTAGTCCCGATCACTGGCATGCGCTTCAAGGAATCGAGGCCATGAAATCGGGTGCCCATGTTTATCTACAAAAACCAATTAGTGTTGATGTCATCGAAGGGGAAGCACTGGTTACTGCTGCGAGAAAGTATGACCGTACCGTGCAGGTTGGTACACAACGGAAAAGTACACCTCACTTGATCGAAGTAAAAAAACAAATCATTGATACAGGCATTTTGGGCAAAGTTAGTCATGTCGAAATGTGCTGTTATTACCATATGAGGGCCAATGGAAATCCGCCCTTACAGCCTATTCCCAATTTCCTGGATTATGAAATGTGGACGGGCCCGGCCCCTCTAAGACCTTACGACGGATTACCCCATCGAAGATGGTGGCGTACATTCATGGAATACGGAAATGGTATTATGGGAGATATGTGTGTACATATGCTCGATACCGTACGCTGGATGTTGGATCTCGGATGGCCAAAACGCATATCTTCCTACGGAGGTATTTATGTTCAAAAAGAAGGTAAATCAAACACAGCGGATACGCAAACCGCAGTATTTGAGTATGAGGACCTCAATTGCGTATGGAACCATAGGTCATGGGGCACACCTGCCGACCCGGAATATCCATGGTCATTTAAATTATATGGCGAAAAAGGGACTTTAAAGGGCAGTACAATGAAAGCCGACTTCATTCCTCATGGCAAGGGCGATCCAATACATTTTGATGTTGTTTATGAGAAAGAGAAATACCCCGAGGACGTAACGGAAAAAGATATTGAACTGAACGCGGCACCCGCGACCCGAATACATATGCTCAATTTCCTTGCTGCCATTGATAAGGGAACCAAGCCCATCGCTGATATTGAAGAAGGGCATATTTCCACAGCCAGTTGCATTTTGGCCAATTTGGCGATGCAGGTCCAAAGACCCTTGGTATATGACCCAAGCAAAAGAATTGTAGTCGACGATTCTGAGGCAACCTCATTGCTCACAAGATCATATAGGCAACCTTGGGAACATCCACATCCGGATCAATTCAAAATTTAAGGGTTATCCTGAATTTAATGGAAGGTCAAACATTCTTCAATTCCTTCAAAAGGATCTCAATACTCTTTTTGGCATCCCCGAACAACATTTTCGTATTATCCTTAAAAAACAACGGATTCTGAATCCCGGCATAGCCTGGATTCATACTTCTTTTTAAGACAATAACATTGCTGGTACTGGCCAATTTTAAAATAGGCATTCCATAGATCTTACTCGAAGGGTCATCCAATGCAGACGGATTGACAACATCGTTGGCACCTACCACTATGGCAACATCAGTTGATTCCAAATAGCTATTCGCTTCATCAAGATCCAATAATTTATCATAGGAAACATCGGCCTCGGCCAATAAAACGTTCATGTGGCCAGGCATTCTCCCGGCAACGGGATGTATGGCATACTTAAACTCCACATCTTTTTTTTCCAGTATTTCCTCAAGCTCCTTCACGATTTTTTGGGCCTGGGCGACCGCCATACCATAACCAGGAATTATACATACCCTTTGTGAATATGCGAGTTGAATGGCCAAATTCGATGCTGATATCTCTTTGGCATTACCTTCCACCTGATTGGCTGTTCCAGTGGTAGAGGAAAAATTACCGAAGAACACGCTTAAAACGGGCCTGTTCATGGCCTTGCACATCAATAATGTCAAGATAATCCCCGAAGAACCAACCAAGACGCCGCCTAAAAGCATCAGTTTATTGTCTGTTATTATCCCTGAGATCGCCGCTGTAATTCCTGTTAAGGCATTTAGGGAAGCAATGACCACGGGCATATCGGCTCCTCCAATCGGAGCGACAAATGTAACCCCATAAAGCAAGGAAAGAACACAAAACAGAATGGTCTGGGATGTACTAAGGTATCCATTATACGAAAAGACGCCAATAGAACCAATAGCGATTAAAAGTATGATAATATTCAATACTGTGCTAAAAGGTATTTTTAATTGATCGTCTTTTAAGCTTCCGCTTAATTTACCATAAGCTACCATACTTCCAATAAAAGCCACCAGACCTAGAAAAAGATTCAGTAGCACAATTCCCAATTCATTGGCCTCACCGGAAAGGTGATTGTTTACCATCCAAACCAGGGAAATGAGTGCAGCTGATAATCCCCCAAAACCATTGAATAAGGAAACCATTTCAGGCATAGCGGTCATAGGGACTTTCTTTGCCGAGATAAGGCCGATAGTGCCCCCAACAAAAAAACCAATTCCAATGTATAGGTAGTTGTTGCTCTGGGTTTCCAAAGGGTAAACCAAGGCAACGAGAACTCCCAACCCCAAGGCTACTGCAGCCAAAATATTTCCGTTACTGGCAGAATCAGGGTTGGATAATTTTCTAAGGCCTACTATCAATAAAACCGACGCTACGAATAAAACGCCATCCAGTATAATTATATTCACCTTATTTCCTTTTTTTCTTATTGAACATTTCCAACATCCTACTCGTAACAGCCAAGCCCCCTATTAAATTAATGGTACCCAATATTATTCCTAAGGTTGCCATGATGAGAGCGAAATAATTGGTGGGCTCAGTAACCCTTATCACAAGAATAGCCCCAATTAGAACCACTC
>JAHHKH010000469.1 GCA_018679695.1 Maribacter sp. | reverse complement strand
ATCCGATGTTGATTGTTTTATTTCCCTTGTATCCATTCGAAAACATGAGGAAAATGAAACAAAGAAAATAATCAGGCTTTTCATCGGAATCTCGATTTTATCTTGTTATTGATCCACCAAAGCGGTTTCCGGTCCCCTGACGCCCACCAATGGCAATTTTTCCAAAGCTTCCCTAAATTCCTTCAATTCGCTTACGGTAAATTTGATATCGAGGGCACCCATATTCTCTTTCATGTGATGCAACTTCGTAGTCCCGGGTATAGGTATGATATACGGTTTTTGTGCCATGACCCAGGCCAATGCAATTTGGGCGGGCGTGGCATCCTTTTTTCTGGCCCATTCCCGAACAAGAACAAGTACTTCCATATGCACTTTGATAGCTTCAGGGGTAAAGTAGGGTACCGCTGCGAATCGGGAATCTTCCGAAAAACGGCTGTATTCATTGAATTTATCGCCTAAAAAACCTCTGTTCACGGCACCCCATGGCACAAAACCAATGCCCAGCTCACCACAGGTGTCGATGACCTGATTTTCCAAGGCTCTTTGTATCATTGAGTATTCGCTTTGAACAGCGGCAACGCTTTGCTCGGCATGAGCTCTTCGAATCGTGGCCGGGGAAACTTCCGATAGGCCGAAATGCAAGGCTTTACCTTCTTTAATTAAATCTTTAACCGTTCCGGCAACATCTTCAACTGGTACATTGGGGTCTAACCGGTGTAAATAAAGCAGATCTATACGATCTGTTCTAAGTCGTTTCAACATACCTTCAACGGCCTGTTTGATAAATTCAGGTTTGCTGTTGCGCCCTCCTCGTTGTCCACTGGTCAAATCGAAACCGAACTTGCTGGCAATTACTACTTTATCACGCATTGGGGCCAATGCTTCACCTACCAACTCCTCATCGGTAAAGGGCCCATAAACCTCTGCTGTATCAAAAAAAGTAACTCCTAGATCTACAGCTCCACGTATAACGGGAATCATATCTTTTTTATCACGGGGAGGATTGTAACTTCCGCTTTTCATGCTCATACATCCCAGACCGATTGGAGAGACTTCCAGGGCTCCTAACTTGCGTTTTTCTGGATTGGGACTATGGTTTTTAACTAATTCCTTAGAACTATAATTATTGGCAAATACCAAGGGTGACGCGGCCATTCCTGCACCTAGAAGGGCTGATTTTGAGATGAAATCCCTTCGGTTGACCGATGATTTTCTTTTGTTATCCAATTTTGATTTTTCAGTGTTATTCTCCATACGAAGATCTCTGTTTTAATATTATTCCTTCTGTTCTTTGTTTTTCACATTATTGATTAAATACCACGGGATTGTAGGTGGTTCCTTAACCTGTAAGCCTTCTCGATGACATCCAGTCTCGTTTTCCTAGGATCTGGTTTTCCAACTGCTTCACCATCTAACTGTATATCTATAATTTCACCATTATTTTTAGTATATACTGGCCAGTTTGGTAATCCATCTTCATTCGGGTTTCCGGTCTTGGCGAAATTTACCCAGTATCCGTTCATAAGTTCCGCTACCTTCTTGTCTTCAGGAGTGGTCTCGGGGTTGCCCCAACGTGCGTCAAGATTATTGAATACATATCCCATTTCGGAGCCATGTCCCGCCCCATAAGGCATTCTTTTTTTCAGGGGTTCCGGCACGAAACCAAAATGGTATATATAGGCCGGTTCACCAGCCTCAACAAAAGCTCTTGCGGCAAAACGTCCGGGTTCACCCCAAACCCAATCGGTATTGAACTTTGTGATGATCTCGGCAAATTCTTTCGTGCCATCGGGGTCATAGGCCGCTTTCGCTTCTTCCTTAAGATCACCGAAAAGTAAAAACAGCTCTTCTTTTGTTTTGCTGATGTTGACAAAACTTCCACCTATTTCTGCACTGTTAGAACCAATAATTAGAGGGACGTTTGTCTGCCTACCGGCTTTATAAGCGCTTTCAGCAGTTTCTACCACCAATGTACCATCTAGAATTGGACCGGAATACGTTCTTGGACCACCTTCACCATCCGTTTCCTGTCCGCTATCAACAATTTTTTCCACTGGCAAAGCCCGTAACTTGGACAAGGCCTCGGCATCAGTACCTTCTATGCCCTGTTTTTTGGCAAAATTAATTCCAATGGTCTCCGCGGAAACAGGATAAAAAGGGGATGCATTTTCGTCCCTTATGGGTCTTCCAGTAAGGACACCATCACGACCTCCACCAGATTGACTTATGGCTTTGTGAAAAAGACCTTTTGCATCTGGAATAGTCAAAAGGGAATGTACGGACACCCCACCGGCAGAAAAACCGAAAATCGTTACATTGTCTGGATCGCCCCCAAAGGCAGCAACGTTCTTTTGAACCCATTGAAGGGCCTTAATCTGGTCCATAAAGGCATAGCTGCCCTTGGGTTCCTCAGGGTACTCAACACTCAATGCAGGGAACGCGAAATGACCTAGACGGCCTAGGCGATAATTGATAGTGATTAAGATGACTCCTTGCTTAGCAAAATTAGTTCCCACTATGCCGGGCCCCGAACCACTACCGCCTACGAAAGCTCCACCATGTATCCATACCATGACCGGTAATTTTGATGATGTTTCTATATCCGTTGGTTTCCATAAATTAAGGTACAGGCAATCTTCGGATGAACCTTCACTAATGGTTCCCGGAGCTCCACCCCAACCAGATTGTGCACAATTGGAACCGTATTCCGTCGCATCCAATTCACCTTCCCACGGCGTCACCGGTTGAGGAGCTCTCCAACGAAATTCCCCTACGGGTGGGGCAGCAAATGGAATACCCATAAAACTAGCTACTCCATCTTCATGGACACCTCGAATTACCCCTAATTCGGTCTTTACTTTGGGTG